>NZ_JBSFPS010000096.1:0-32534 GCF_053588315.1 Streptosporangium sp. NPDC003464
CAGGAGTGGTCCCGCTGGCGCCGCCGTCACCAGTACACCGCAAAGACCAGCCACTACCGGCGAAGACAGCCGCGGATCACAAACTGATGCTGGAGTACTAGCACTGCACGGTGAGCCGGGCCTGGTCAAAGCGGTGGGTGGCGAGGTGTTCAGGGCGGATCAGCCAGTAGAGGGTGCCGGTGTCACCCCACATCATCTTCGCGTCGCTGTCACTGTCGAACTGGGCAAGCAGGACCCAGCGTTCGGCTTCCCGGTCCAAGACGGGGGTGCCCCAAGAGTGAACGCTGCCGAGCGCCGCGTTCGCGATCTCGTACTCCACCGGGCCCTGCACCGGTACGGCGTGGCCACCGATCTGGTGGTCGATGCGGGTGCGTAGCCGCCGGAAGGCCCGGAGGAACGGCCGGAGCCGGGCGGGGGTTTCACGAAGGTCGGGCCAGTGCCTGCCGTCGCCGAGCAGGGCTTCCCGGACCTGGGGCAGCCACAGGTCCGGGGCACTCTCCTCTACGCCTGCGGCCAGTTCCACGTGCGGGTACGGTTCCAGCCCCTGAGGTGTTTCTGCCCGGAAAACCGGCGTGTCTCCCGGGACGTACAGCACCTGGGCCCCGGCCCACGTCTCGGGGTCATATGGAGAGACGAACGAACCGTCGTCGGCATTGTCGTCCTGGCCGTCGAAGTAGAAGAACAGCAGGGTCCCGTCTTGCGGGAAAGCCGTGGTCAGCCCAGCACGGGGGAGCACCGCGCACCGCACCGATGCGATGAAGGACAGCAGACCGTGCCCCGGCCACTCGGGCCAGACGGCCCCGGCCGGCAGTTCCGGCTCCCCGCCGAGGGCGGCGACGGCCTGCTCGCCGTCCGCAACCCGGCGCAGACGTATACATGGACGCAGCAGTGCGGTCCACCGCTCAGCGAGATCGGCGGGCAGGTGCTCGGCGGCGAGCCGGGAGTATCGCTCATCAGTCATGAGAGCCATGATGGAGCGGGTCACTGACACCCATGCCGTCTACCGGGCCGACCATTCGAGACGAGCCACTAGCTCGGCGGGCGCAGACGAGTGCGGTAGTCGCGGGGCGGCATGCCGTACTCCTGCCTGAAAGCCCGGCTGAAGTGGAACGGGCTGACGAAGCCGGCCGCCGCGGCGACCTGTCCGATGTCGAGGTCGGTCACTTCGAGCAGCCGGGCCGCGTGCCGGATCCTGGCCTCGCGTACAGCCCGCATCGGCGTGCGTCGGGTCTGTTCGGCGAAGAGATGGGCCAGCCGGGAGGGCGACAGCGCGACGGAACGCGCCAGCGACGCGACCGAGTGCCGCGCGCCCGGCTCGGCGGCGATGAGCGCGAGCACCCGCTCCACCCTCGGGTCGCCGCCCTGCTCCGACCGGCGCGCGGAGGCGGTCGCCAGCACCAGCACCTCCTCGACCGCGCCCAGCACCAGTTCCCGCGCCGCCGCCGTCACGGCCACGGCGGGCCCGGCGCCCGGCTGATGCGGCCCGTCGGAGCCCGGCGGGATCCAGCGGGTGTCCTGAAGCGCGCGGCCGAAGGCCCGGTCGATCCGAGCGTGAACGGTCGCGGGCACCCCCTCGACCAGATGGCACCCCGCCGCCAGTGTGTACGGCCCGAGCCAGGTCAGCCAGGACGGGCGCGGCTGGAAGTGCACCCACCAAAACCGCCACCGGTCGCCGCCAGGCGCCACGCGGTAGTGGTGCGCGGCATGGGAGCCCAGCACGACCAGGTCCCCAGGCCCGGCGGTGAACGAGGCCCCCGCCTGCTCGACGAGCCCGGCGCCCGCCTGGGTCCACATCAACAGCCAGCTGGGCGATCCCGAGGCGCGGCGGGTGGCGTAGCCAGGCCCCCTGTCGTAGTGGCCCACGATCATCAGATCGGCAGCAGGAACAGACAGGTCCTCAGCGGTCACGGGCATACCCTTCGCCGGTCGTGCTTCCTACCGTGGAGGGTATGGGACTCCACGACTTCCACGATCAGGGCTACGTCCTCGTGCCCGCACTGCTCTCCCCCGCCGAGGTCGCCGAACTGCGGGAGGAGTTCATGGCCCTGCACGCCAGGGGCACCGTACCGGGCCATTTCACGCCGACGCCGCAGGAGCCCGGCCGGCCGTACGATATTCTGCGCGACTATCCGCGGGTCATGCATCCGCACCAGATCAACGATGCGGCGTTGCGCTATCTGCTCGACAGCAGGATTGCGTCGATCCTGCGCGACCTGCTCGGCGAGGAGCCGATAGCAGCCCAGAGCATGTTCTACTTCAAGCCGCCCGGGGCGCGGGGCCAGGCGCTGCACCAGGACAACTTCTATCTGCGGGTCGAACCGGGCACCTGCGTGGCGGCGTGGATCGCGCTCGACCGGGTCGACCGGGCCAACGGCGGCCTGGAGGTGGTGCCCGGCACGCACAGGATGGACCTGTTCTGCCCGGAGGACGCCGACCTGGACGTCTCTTTCACCAGGGAATACGTCCCGCCGCCGCCGGGCCTGGAACGGGTGCCCGTCGATATGGACCCGGGTGACGTGCTGTTCTTCAACGGCAGCCTGGTGCACGGCTCGGAGCCCAACAGCACGGCCGACCGGTTCAGGCGCAGCTTCATCTGCCACTACGTGGGGCGCTCCGCCGAGCGGATCTCCAGCTTCTATTCCACGCTCACCATGTCGGGCGAGCCGGTCCACCTCGAGCCCGCCACCGGTGGCGGCCCATGCGGGACGGAGGCTGCGGGCCCGCACTGATGCTGCGTTCCTCATAGCAGGTAGACGAATTTGCGGCAAAGGCTCGGGGCTGTGGCGGTGGTCGTCCCCAGATCCAGGGGTGGGCGTGGGTTGAGTTGCGCGGTGGCGAGGGTGACCGCGTGGGCGATCTCAATGGCGGCGGTAAAGCCTGCCCGGCGAACGCTGCCTTGCATAGCAGTCGCCACCAGCCTTTCACTGACGCCACTGGCCGTTCGGTTGCTGCTCAACCCCCGTGCACTGGTTCTGCCTGCTCTGACCGCCGATGCGATCGGGTGTGCTTGGTAACCCCTGGTAGTGGCCGCACTGACAGACTTGTCAGTGCGGCCACACTTTTGACACTGGCGCCCCACCTTAGCCATCCTCGCTGATCACCGCCGCCGCAGAGGCACGCCACGGCCTCGCGTCCATGGCCCGGGGGTTTATTTCTCACTCCTCGCCTTGGGGGCGGTGTTCCAGAGCCGTGCGAGGAACAAGGTGAGCGTGTCCGTGACGGAGTGGTCGAGCTCACTCGGATGGTCGAGTGCCCAGGTGTCGAGGGCGTCGAAGACACCGATGGTCGCCACGGTGATCAGTTCGGCGTTCGGGTACGGGTCGATCACGTTGATGTGCAGGCCGTTCGCGACGAGCCTGTGGATCCAGGAGCTGCCGTCGCCGCCGGGATGAGGCCGCCCGGCAAGCACCGCCCGGTCATCGGGGTGGTCGCGCAGGTGCGCCATGAGCCGTGTGGTGCCTGCCGTCACCTGCCCCCACAGTTCGTCCTCGGTCTCCACGTCGATCCAGGGACCGAGCGCGGCGAGCATTCGTCCGGCCGCGTCGGCGACTACGGCGCCGAAGAGGTCGTCCTTGCCGTCGAAGTAGTGGTAGGCGGAGGTCTTGGAGATGCCGGCTTCGGCGATGATCTGGTTGAACGACGCGGCGTTCTTGCCGTCGCGGGCGAAGTGGGCGCGAGCGACGGCGAGGATGGCGGCTCGTGTGCCGACCGGCAGTCGGTCGAAGCGGGGCAGCGGCATGGCTTTCCTAGAGGCTGTGCGTGAGCGGGGCGGCTGGTTGCCGGGTGGCAAGCGTGCGATTGGCGTGGACTGTCATGATCCAGTGTGCCGCCCACAGCGGGAGGGCGATTGCTCCGCCGACATACCCGGCCGTCCCCGGGAAGAGCGACAGGATCTGGAACGCGCACCAGCCGTATCCGAGTGCCGCCCACCGCCGGATGAACCCGCTCGTCATCTGCTCGTCAGCGGCCAGCGAGGTGGAGACGGCGCGCACGATGAAGAAATCTTCGGTGAAGTTGTAGGGGATCGCGAACATCCACCAGACCGACGTGGGCGACGCGGTCCTGGCAGCGGGCCGCACGAGCGTCATCGTCCGCTGGAGGGCTCGGCAGTACAGCGCAACGAGCCCGAAGAAAACGGCGACGGCGATCAGTCCGCCGGGCATTGCCCGCGCTTCGATCTCCCCCAGGATGCCGCGTCCCCACTCCGGTGCCCAGAGCGGATAGCTGAGGAGGATCGAAACCAGGATGGTGCCCACAGTCTTGACGATGGCTCTCATATCTGGAGCGTACTGGTAGTACACACCAGTGGTTCACCTGCAATCGGGAATGGTCGGGAGCAGCGGAGGGACGGGACCGCGGCTTTCCCGCAGCCAGAGATACCGACCGGAGAAAGTTGGGCGTCACGGGTTGCTCAGGGCGCTTGTCCGCCCTGTCTGCCCAGGTGACAGCCTGAAGGTATGAGGTGCTCGGACAGGAGCGGGGAATTGTCCGGCACGGAGCGAGAGCATCGTGAAGCGCGGCGACTTCGGGCAGCGGACATGTTCTCCGGAGGGAGAAAACCGCCACGGGTGGCCCAGCTGCTGGGCGTGACACGCAAGTAAGCCTGTGAGTGACACCAGGCCTGTCTGAAGGGCGACAAGGCCGCGCCGACCTCCAAGGGGGCTGCCAGGACCGACTGCAAGCTCACCGAGGCGCAGCTGCCCGGGTGCGGGACCGGCAGGCACTCACGCCGGCTCCGGGGGCGGAGGGCCGTTTCCGGCACCGGCCAACGACCGGCGCCCTCTCGACACGGGTCAGGCTCCAGTCCCGCTCCCCGGACACTTCCCCGGGCCGGGTCATCACGCGGCAGGCGCCGGGTCCGGTTCGGATTCGAACAGCGCCAGTTGCTCGCTGAAAGGTGCGACATGGATGAGTTTGAGGCAGCGGTCGCGCTCCTCCATGTCCCTCCTTCGGCGGCCGTCGGCTCGCTCACGATCCTGCCCGCACCCGAGGCCGGTGGACGACGGCAGGCGGTAAGTCAGACTTCTCCCACAACATGCTCCGCGGAAGCGGCCCGGCGAACCGTTCCGTCCGGGACGGAACACGAGCGGGAAATTCCTGGCTTGAGCGGCCCTCAGCGGCGGGGTCTGCGGCGGGCGGCCTCGCGCTCCAGGTAGTCCAGGCCGCCCGGGTAGGCCACGCCGAGATCGACCAGGACGCCGACGAGCGCGTTGTCCTGTTAGGATACGACTGTATCCATTCAGAGGAGATGAGGTCACCATGCGTGCCTCCGACCGACCGTCGGCCTTCACCAGCGACTCCGCCCGTGACAGATACTTCGCCACCTATGACCGAGTGCTCGGCGAGCTGTGGCCGGTGCCGGTGGACGCCATCGACGTCGAGACCCGCGCCGGCAGTGTGCGGATCCACCGGGCCGGGCCCGCCGAAGGGGATCCGGTGATCCTCCTGGCCGGTGCCGGCGGGAACGCGCTGGCCTGGTACCGCTACATCGAGCCGCTGGCACGCATGCGTCCGGTCTTTGCCATCGACCCGCTCGGCGAGCCCGGCTGCTCGGTTCAGAGGCAGCCGCTCGCGAACGGTGCCGAGGTCGGCGGCTGGCTCACCGACGTCCTGGCCGCGCTCGGCGCCGAGCGCGCACATATGGTGGGCTCCTCTTACGGCGGCTGGACCGTGATGGAACAGCAGCTCGGCGGGGGCGGCCGGGTCGCGGCGCTGACGCTGGTGGATCCGGTCGGCTTCGCGCCGTTGACCGGGCGGTTCTACCGGTGGGTCATCGTCGGCGGTATGGCCGCCCTGCTCCCCCGAGCGCTGCGACGCCGTATCGCCGACACCGTCGGCAACGGCACGCTGCGCGAGGATGTGCTGATGAAACTGATCGCGGCCAGCCGGTCCTTCCGCCGACGGCTGCCCATCCCGCCCGCCTACACCGACGAGCAGGTGCGTGAGCTGTCCGTGCCCGTGCAGGTGCTGCTGGGCGCCCGTAGCGCGCTGCACGACGCGCAGGCGGTGGCCGCACGGCTGGCCGAGATCGCGCCGTCGTGGCGGGTGGAGATCGTGCCCGACACCGGACACGCGCTGCCCGTCGAAGCTCCAGACCTGGTCATCGAGCGGATCCTCGCCTTCCCCGGCCAAGCCCAGGCCGAGATTGCAACGCCGGAGCACGACACGGACCGCGGCTAGGAAACCGGCATGCCCAAACAGGTGGACCATGACGAGCGGCGACGCCAGTTGACCGAGGCGCTGCTGCGCATCGCCGGCACCCGCGGCCTGCAGGCGGTGTCGATGCGTGAGATCGCCGCCGAGGCCGGAGTCTCACTGCGCGTCGTCCAGTACTACTTCACCGACAAGCAGGCCCTGCTCGACTCCGGTCTCAGCGAGCTGACCGCCCGCCTGGACCGCCGGGTCAAGCAGCGGGCCGCCGCCGCCACGGGCGGGCTGTCCACACGAAGTGTCTTCGAAGCCGTCCTCGGCGCGATCCTGCCCACCGACGAGCAGAGCCGACTGGACTCACTCGCCTGGACCGCCTACTACACCGCCGCCCTCACCGACCCGGCACTCGCCGCGGCCGCGCTCACCCGACCCGACGCGCTGGAGGACTTTCTCACCACCCGGCTCACCACCGCGCAGCAGGCCGGAGACCTCGCCTCCGATCGCGACCCGCGCACCGAGGTCGCCACACTTCTGGCCCTCGCCAACGGCCTGACCGCCAGTGTCCTGGGCCGACAGCGCGACCACGGAGCCGCCACCGCGATCATCGACTATCACCTTGACCGCCTCTTCGGACCGAAACCCAGTCCAGGCCAGGGTTCCGCGTAGTCACGGATCCGGATGGGGGGCGCCGCCACCCCACAGGTCGAACCGAAAACGGGTGATCAGGCGGACACCTCCGCCACGCCGAGCTGTTCAGACGGCGCAACCGCGGCGTGAGTCATCGAGGTTCAGTCTGACGTCCGGGCTGATCAGGACGGCGACCGTCCCGGCCCGCAGAGCCCGGACAACCGCGAGCGCCGACCCGCCTCCTCGATGTTCACTCCAGCTGAAGACTTTTCACTCCCATCCGCAAATTTTCAAATCACGCTCAAGGCCTTCCGTTCCAGCGCAGGTCAGTGGCCGGCAGCGCAGAAGGGTATCCAGCGGTCCGTCCCTGCCTGCCTTCTTCGGCCATCCTCAACGGGCACCGGGGCTGGCCGCGGTTCGCCGCGCGAGCTCCCGCCGACGGGCTCATCCGGGGGCGAGCAGCCGCCGGGCCGGTGGCCACCGCCTGGCCTTGCTCAGCCCGGCAGCGCAGGCCCTCCGCTCGGGCCGGCGTCACCAGGGAGAAAAGTAGCTCCGCTCAGAACCTTTACCGGCGTTTCGCAGTCAAAGCAGAGTATGCAGTCAAAGCAGAGCATGATGAAGACGATGATCGGGGCCTCGCTCCTCGCCGGCTCGCTGCTGGTCTCCGGCGCCACCGCGGCGGACGCCCAGACCAAGCCGACGCTGGGTCCCTATGGCTATGGCGCCGTCAAGTTCGGCATGACCGTCAAGCAGGCCAAGGCGACGGGGGACGTCGTCAAGAAGCTGCCGGGCAACGGCGGCTGCTCCGGCTGGGATCTGAAGAAGTTCCCGACCCCCAAGGACTCGGTCGGCATCTACATCTCGCCGAACGTGGGACTGGCCGCCATCTTCGCCGCGAAGGGCATGAAAACCCCGGAAGGCATCAGGATCGGTTCCACCGCCAAGCAGGTGAAGGCGGCCTACCCGCACATCAAGAAAGACGCCCACGGCTTTTATGTGATCACGGCCCCCGGCAACAAGGAGGCTCACTACACCTTCGGCATCACGCAGGGCAAGGTCACCGAGTACGGCATCGCGCTCAACAAGCAGGACTGTTTCAACTAGGGATGCCGTCAAGGAACGTGTCACCAGCCGCAAATCGCAACGTCTCTGCAGGTCAGGAAGGTATCCCTGCATAGGGGTCTCGATTCACCGGACCCATCGCAGTTCCTCGATGCAAGTCGCTGACCTGTGCCGTCCCTCTGATCGGCGGCTGGTGACACGTTTTTCCAACTCCCTAATCTCTTCCAACTCCCTAATCAAGATCCTTCTCAGCGCCAACGGCTGTCCACCGATTCCTCGCCCCCTATCCGTGCAGGCGGCTTCGGCAATCGACAGTGTCAAGTGGTGCACCACGGTCTCTCAGAACTACTCATTTCCGAGAGACCGCTCGGGCCCTCGAACCCAGTGCCGCATCAGGCAACGTTCGCCTCGTTGTGACGTGTCGTCCGGTTGCTGTACCGGGTGGCACGGGACGGTCAGAATGATCAGGCGACTGAACACGTGCGGGTCCGTGAGATCGATGACGACGAGGGACAACGGTTGCTGCGGATCACCCGCCGAGGCCCCGGGTCGGTGGTGACCTGGCCACAGGCCCAAATGGTGCTGCCATCCGCGCAGGGCATGGACGTGGGCGAGATCGCCAAGGTGACGTTCACCAACCCGGACCGGGCCCGCGATGTGCTCCACAACTTCAACGCCGACGGCTTCGACTCGCTCTACCCGTAGTACAAGAGCGGGCGGCCAAAGACGTTCATGCTGCCTGACAGTCACCCGCTCTCCGACTGGAGGTGTATCAGCCGGCCAAGGGCGTGCCTTGCTGCTTGCTCAGTAAGATTCCGCGCGGTCCGAAGCCCGCCGAAGAGTAGAAGCGAACGGCCCCGTTGTTCGACGCGAAGATACCGGCATAGATGATCGAGACACCGTGTTCCGCGGCGGCTTGCTCGGCCGCCGTCAGCAAGGCTGACCCGACACCCTCGCCGCGATGCCCGTCCAGGACGACGGTATGGATCTCGGCCGCGCGGCACGGAGCCAGAATCTGATGGGCGGGGGGATCCGCAAGCAGGACCACCTCCACCATGCCCACCACCTCGCCCACCACCTCAGCAACCAAGATCAGCACCTTGGACTCGGTCGAAAGCACCTCCTCGAAGTGCCCGCGCACAGCCTCAACGTCGGGAACGCGATAGACGGCTGGATCGAGTTGGAGGTGCCTTTCAGCATTCGCGAGACGCAGGCGGACCAGCGCGGGAACGTCCTCACGCTCAGCAGCTCTGATCAAGATCGGCATAGCCGGAGCCTTCCAGCTCGCCCACCCAGCCGCAAGGCGCACGGACCAACTTGGAACAGGACGGACGTTGCCTGATCGGTCCGCAGGTCCGTGGATCAAAGGGTCAGGCTTATCGAATGCACCACGCACCCGTGCCACCCGACTACATCACCAGACATGAGTCCATCAGTCGATGCGACGGTTGGCGCGCGCTCGCCACAGCACCTGCCGTGCCTCCTTGCTGGAGAGACGAGTCAGCCCCTGCACCGCCCAGTACCGGAAAGACTCATCCTCGTCGTCAACAAGCTCACTCAGCAACGGCAACGCCGACGGAGATTTCGCTTCCCCGATCAGTTCCAGCAGCCAGCAGCAGAGCCCGTGATCCCCGGGCTCAGCGCGGAACTCCGCAATGAGTTCCTCGACATGTTCGACAACGTGTGATCGAAGCAAGGAGAAGCCGTCTTCCCTTTTCTGCGGATCAGCACAGCGCATCAGCCGCATGGCTTCTCCGAACCGCTCCGTCACCCGACCAAGGCTAATCAACCCGGTGAACGTCCGTGGTCACGGCACTAGGCACAGAACTACCTATCGGTGATCTTCGGCCTGGTCCACCTGCTGGGCATGCGGCACCGGCCCGCGCTGGCCGACATCCTCGACCAGAAGGGCTGGCGCATCCAGGACGCCGACCACGGCGGCCTGTCCCGGTCCGCCCGCGGGAAGATCGACCTGGGCAAGATCAGACGGCACTGGGGCGACATCCTGCGCGTCGTGGTGTCGATCTACACCGGCGAGATCCGCGCCTACGACGTGATGCGCATGATCCAGCGGGACGGTAACCCGGCCCCGCTCGGGGAGGCGATCGGCCCACTACGGGCGGATCTTCAAGACGTTGCACATCCTCTTCGATGCGTCTCGACCCCGGTTACTCCCCCGGGCGGCGGAGGGACGGATGGGTGGCGTCGGCGATGTGCCGGCAGGGGTGCGCGCAGGCCCCTTGACGCCATGTTGCTGAAACCCATGACCGCTGTGGTCCTGATGACCGCCCCGGCGCAGGCGATCGAGCCGCCCGCACCGCAGGGGCTCGGCGCGCTGGTCGACGAGCACGTCACCACGGCGATGGCCGAGGAGAAGATCCCGGGCGTGGTGGTGACCGTGATGGCGGGCGGCGAGCGGGGGTGCACAAGGGGTACGGCTGGGCCGGCGCGGAGCGGCGGGTGCCGGTGGATCCCGGGCGCACCCGGTTCCTCATCGGCTCGGAGACCAAGTTGTTCACCGCGTAGGCCACCCTGCAACTCATCCGCGCGGGCAAGCGGCCGCGGTGGCCGTCGAACTGGACTGGAGGCAGGGCCCGCTCATGATCAGCATCACGGTCGGCGGCCGCGGACACACCGGCGGCTCAGGTCACGGGCTGATCGGCATCCGCGAGCGGGCGGCGGCCTGCGGCGGGTCGGCGTCCTTCGGCCCCGGGCCGGCCGGGCGCGGCTCCGCCGTCACGGTGCACCTGACGGGAGCCGCCTCGTGACGATCCGCGTGGTGGTCGCCGACGACCACGAGCTCATGCGCAGCGGCTTCGCCCTGATCCTGGACACCGAGCCGGACATCATGGTGGCAGCCGAGGCCGGTGACGGCTTGAGCGCCGTCGCCGCGCGCACGCGTACTCACTGACCCGCTCCCTCAATGTCGAGACCCTGGACCATGACCTGCGGCTCTCCGACACGCCGGTCGCCGTCGCGAGGGTCGGTGAGGGTGATGCCGCGGTGACGGCGCAGCGCACGGAGGCGCGGCCCCACCGCGTCGAGCACCTCACCCGTTCCGTGATCCACAAGGCTGACTTGCCGGAACTGCAAGTTTTCGTGCCAGATCGGTGCGCGCCTGGCGAGAGTGAGCGGACACCGAAGCGCCTGACACGGCGGACAGCGCCGCCCCCACCCCACGAAAAGCCGCCCCCACCCCACGAAAAGAGGAGACCACCATGCCGAACACCGTGCGCCACCGCGACACTCCGCCGCCCCGGACCGGGAGCAGCGAGGCTGAGGTCCTGCGCGGATTCCTCGGCTATCTCCGGGCCTCGGTCGCGGCGAAGGTCGAGGGTGCACCCGGACCGGAGGCGAGAACGGCCGCGGTGCCCTCAGGCACGAACCTGCTCGGCCTGCTCAACCACCTGACTTCCGTCGAACGCTCGATGTTCCTCGGGGACGACGTCACCGACTGGCAGGCGACGTTCCAGGCCGCACCGGAGCACAGCGTGGCCGATGTCGTCGCCCGCTACCGCGAGACGGTCGAGCGCGCGGATGACGTGCTCGACGGGTGCACCGATCTCAGCGCACCGGTCCCTCGAGCGCGGCCGGACCGCCCCGCTCCCAGCATCCGCTGGGCACTCACCCACATGATCGAGGAGACCGGCCGCCACGCGGGCCACGCGGACATCCTCCGCGAACTGATCGACGGCACGACCGGACGCTGACCCCACCACCTTCTCCAGGACAGGAACACATGTTGACCGCAACCCGGCCGTTGTCGCGCCGCTTCCTCCGATCCGCGCGCACGGTGGCGACCATCACGCTCACCCTTCTGCTCACGATCGGCACCGCAGCCTGTTCCACACCGACAGCCGGCGACATTGCCCCCTACGCCGTCGCCACCCAGGGCGAACCGGAGTTCGACAACACCTTCCGACACGAGTTCGCCGACGTCGGCGGCGTCCGCATGCACTACGTGACCGGCGGCAGCGGCACACCGGTGGTGCTGATCCACGGCTGGCCCCAGACCTGGTACGGCTGGTGGCCGATCATGCCGGCACTTGCCGAACACCACACCGTCTACGCCGTCGACCTTCCCGGACTGGGTGACAGCAACGGCTCGCCGACCGGCTACGACAAGGCCACCCTGGCGCAGTACGTGCACACGTTGATCGCCGACCGGCTCAAGATTCGGGACGCCGCCGTCGTCGGCCACGATTTCGGCGCCGCCGTGGCGTTCCAGTACGCCAGCCAATTCCCCGGCGACACCGCACGCCTCGGCTACTTCGACCTGCCGCTACCCGGACCCATGGTCGATGCGGCCACGTACCGCTCACTGAGCTGGCACATCGCCTTCCACTCCCAGCGACGGGTTCCCGAGGCGGTCGTAGGCGACGACGTCCGCGAGTACCTGGCGCTGTTCTACCCCCAGGTCTCGTTCGGCGGAACGGCGTTCGGCGGCACCTCGGATCGGTCCCCGTTCACCGACGCCGAGATCAACGAGTACGCACGGACCTACAGCCGGCCAGAGGTCCTGTCGGGCGGCTTCGAGCTCTACCGCGCTCTCGACAAAGACGTCCGCGACACCGCGGCAGCGGCACCGGTACGTGTCCCGACCCTGCTCATGACCGCCCAGGGGCAGCTCGACGCGGTCCGAGCCACAGTGGCCCCGCGCATGACCAAGATCGTGCGCGCGGTGGACGTGCCGTACGCGGGGCACTGGCTCGTCGAGGAGAACCCTCGGTTCGTCACTGCGGAGCTGGTGCGTTTCCTCGACGGGAACAGTTGACGGAGGCCAGTGGCGTCAGCGAGTCGAGTGGGACGGAGCTGCCGCCGTCCGCCGCCGGGGCGGGGACCGCAGCGTCGTGGTGACCCGCCCGGCCGAGATGTGGTTTCCGCCGACAGATCCTGGCTGCAGACCCGGAGAAACCGGCGCCGGCGGAGAAGACCCGCGGCCCTGCTTCAGCGGGCGCGCTCGACACGGCCTCCGTCCCATACCGGTTCGGTGCTCTCGTAGACGGTCCCATCGGCACCGAAGACGAGGAAGCGGTCGAATTCGGCGGCGAACCAGCGGTCGTGGGTGACGGCCAGCACGGTGCCGGCGAAGGACGCCAGGCCCTGTTGCAGGGCCTCGGCGCTGGCCAGGTCGAGGTTGTCGGTCGGCTCGTCGAGCAGGAGCAAGGTCGCTCCGGACAGTTCCAGCAGCAGGATCTGCAGCCGCGCCTGTTGTCCGCCGGACAGGGTCTCGAACCGCTGGTTACCAGCCGGTGCGAGTTCGTAGCGGGCGAGCGCGGCCATGGCTCCGTTCAACGTGAGGGCGTACTCGGACATCACCAGTTCGGCGGGGGTACGACCGTGCAGGTCGGGCCGGGTATGGGTCTGCACGAAGTGCCCCGGCACCACCCGCGCACCGAGCCGCACCGAGCCGCTGTGCCGTATCGAGGGCACCGCGCCGTCCGCCGCCTCGGCGAGCAGCCGCAGGAAATGGGATTTACCGGAGCCGTTCGCCCCGAGCACGCCCACCCGTTCGCCGTACCAGATCTCGGTGTCGAAGGATCGCATCAGTCCGGTGAGTTCCAGGGCTTCGCAGATGACGGCGCGTTTGCCGGTACGGCCGCCGCGCAGCCGCATCCGCACGTTCTGCCGCTTCGGCGGGCGCTCGGGCGGGCCCACCTCCTCGAACCGCTGCAGCCGGGTGCGGGCGGCCCGGTAGGCGGAGGCCACCGCGTCGTTGTTGGCCGCTGTCTGCCGCAGGGTCTGCGCCAGGCGCTTGAGCTTGGCGTGCTCCTCGTCCCAGCGGCGGCGCCGTTCCTCCAACCGATCGATGCGGTCCTGGCGGCCCTGAGCATAAGTGGCGAAGCCCCCGCCATGGACCCAGACACCGCGCGATTCCACCGTCACGATGCGATCGGTGGCATTGGCCAGCAGTTGCCGGTCGTGGGAGACCAGCAGCACGGTCTTGGAGGTGGCCCGCAGCCGCTCCTCCAGCCATTGCTTGCCGGGCACGTCCAGGTAGTTGTCCGGCTCGTCCAGCAGCAGGACCTGGTCCGGGCCGCGTAGCAAGGCCTCCAGGACGAGACGTTTCTGTTCGCCGCCCGACAGGGTGGTCACCGTACGGGCAGCGGCGGTGTCATAAGGCAGCCCCAGGGCCGCTGTGGTGCAGGTGTCCCAGACGACCTCCATGTCATAGCCGCCGGCGTCGGTGTAGTCGGTGATCGCCTGCGCGTAAGCCAGCTGGCTCTTCTCGTCCTGGTGAGCCGCCATCGCGGACTCCGCCCGTTCCAACGTGGCGGCGGCCACGCGGACGCCGTGCGGTGCCACGGACAGCAACAGGTCGTGCAACGTCCGATCGTCGCGGACACTGCCGATGAACTGCCGCATCACCCCCAGCCCCCCGGACTGGACCACCCGGCCGTCATCGGGCTGCACATCCCCGGCGATCAGCCGCAGCAGCGTGGTCTTGCCCGCGCCGTTGGGCCCCACCAGCCCGCCCTTGACCCCGTCACCGACGCGGAACGACACCTCATGAAGCAGCAGCCGTCCGTCCGGCAGCACATAGGTCAGCCGGTCAACCTCGATATGCCCCGCCACAGCCACCTCTCATCGGCTCGACCCAGACCACCGGATCGTTGATCCAGTGACCGGATCAACGATCCGGGCACCAGATCATGCTACTAGACTCGCCTTCATGGCCACGAGCAACCAGGGGACAACGTCAGCGGCGGCAGCCACGGGAAACGTGTGGCTTCGGCCGTCCGAGCGTGCGCGGCGCGAAGCGCCTCCGCTCCATCGGGACCGGATCGTCGACGAGGCTGTGGCCCTTCTGGACGAGGAGGGCGTCGGCCGGTTGACCATGCGACGGCTCGCCGAGCGGCTCGGCACCGGCTCCACCACGCTGTACTGGCATGTGAAGACCAAGGACGATGTCCTCGACCTCGCACTCGACGCGATCTTCGCGGAGGTCGGGATCCCGCAGCGGGGCGCCCCTGACTGGCGCGCGGGCATCACCGCGTTGATCAGTGAATGGCGCGCCGTCCTTCTGAAACACCCCTGGTCAGCGGCGCTCCTGGGCCGCCCGATGCTGGGCCCCAACGTGCTCGCCCGCAGCGAATTCCTCTATGCCACGCTCCTGGAGGCAGGGATCACCGACCCCCACCTCACCGCCGCGGCGTACGGGTTGTCCAACTACGTCATCGGCTCCGCACTGATGCAGACGACCTGGCCGGCCGGTGAGGAGCAGGCCGCGCGACAGGCCACCCAAGATCACCTCCGCGCCAACCGGGAGCGATACCCCACCCTCGCCACCCACGGCCCCCTCGTCGTGGACGGTGATTGGGACACCAGCTTCACCATCGGCCTCACCTGGCTTCTCGACGGCATCCAGGCCAATGCCGCCACCACCCACGGCCGAGGCCGGCAGACGGAGCGCGCATGACCTGCACATGTCCCACACCGAACGCCGACCTCCGCGCCGGGAGACGTCACCGCAGGCCGCGGCTGTGCCCGACCGAGATTTCGTCGGTGCTGCGGGGACCCCTGTTCCGAGGCTGGTGACGCCGGCCCGAGTGGAGCACCGCCTATCCGCCGCGGACGTCCCGGACCCGCTCGATACCGGCGGCCTCGATGACGGTGGGTGATTCGGGCAGGATCACAGGGATCTCACGTCCGGTGCGCCGGCCGAGGCCGATGACGGGCAGCGTGAGCAGGACCAGCCCGGCACCGATCCATGCCGTACTGGTCGCGGAGAGCGCATCGACGGCCAGGCCGCCGGCGAGGGCGCCGAGCGCGATGGACAGGTTGAACATCGACACATACAGCGACGAGGCGGCCTCGGCCGCGTCCGGGGCGGCGTCGAGGATCCAGGTCTGGAAGGTGACCGGGACGGCCCCGTAGCCCAGACCCCACAGGATGAGGACCGCCGCGGCCGAGACGGTGCCGTCGGCGGCCACGGCGAGCAGCGCCATGGCCGCGGCCAGCAGCAGGACGATGGTGACGACGGCCTGACGCAGCCGTCCGGTGATCAGGGCGCCGGCGATGAAGTTGCCGCACAGGCCGGCGACGCCGAAGACCAGCAGCAGCGTGCTGACCACGCCGGCGTCGACGCCGTCGCCCTGCAGGATGGGCCTGACGAAGGTGTAGGCGGTGAAGTGCCCGGTGATGACGAGAAATGTCATCGCGATGCCCAGCCGCACGCCGGCGTGGGAGCGGAAAGCCTTGGGGAGGGCGGAAAAGGAGATCGTCTGCTCCGGCGCCACCTCCGGCATCAGCACGACCATGCCCGCCAGCGAGGTCAGGCCGAGGAGACCGACGGCCGCGAACGCGATGCGCCAGCCGCTGAGATCGCCGATCAGCGTGCCGATGGGCACGCCGAGGACGGACGCGGCCTCGACGCCGCCGAAGATGACGGCGGTGGCGCGGGCCACGTGCCGCTCAGGCACCAGGCGCAGCGCGATGCCGCCGGCCAGGGACCAGAACCCGCCCACGCTGATGCCGATCAGCACGCGTGCGACGAGTACGACGGCGAACCCGGTGGCGAACGCCGACGCCAGATTGGCCACGCCCATCAGGCCGACCAGGACGGCCAGCACCAGCCGGCGGTCGACGGCACCCGCGGCCACCGTCACCAAGGGCGCCGAGACGGCGGCGACCAGGCCCGGCACCGTGACCATCAGGCCTGCCGTGCCCTCGGAGACCTCCAGGGCCGAGCCGATCGGGGTGAGCAGGCCCACCGGCAGCAGTTCGGAGGTCATCAGGGCGAAGATGCCCAGCGACACGGCGAGCACGGCGGACCACCCCTTGGCGGGAGAGCGGCCGGCGCCGGGAGAGGCCTGCGGAGGGGAATCGGTGGGGGTCACGGCGTCTTCCTTCGTCGGCGAGCAGGTCGCGAGTCATGGGGATGGGGTCGTGGACGTGCGGGCATGGGCGTGGGACGGGCGGTGGCCGTACGGGCATGGGCATGGGCATGGGACAGGCGATGGCCGTACGGCCGTGGGCGTGGGCGTGGGACAGGCGATAGCCGTACGCGCATGGGCGTGGGACAGGCGATGGCCGTACGGGCACGGGCATGGGACAGGCGATGGCCGTACGGCCGTGGGCGTGGGCTGCGGCAAGCGTGAGGGCGGCTACTGCGTGCCAGGTGTCTTACGCGTGGTCGCGTTCATGCGGTTCCAGGCGTTGGCGGTGAAGATCAGCGCGATGAGCTGGGCCAGTTCCCTGTCGTCGAAGTGCTGTCGGGCCTGGGCGTAGACCTCGTCCGAGACGCCCCCCGGGAGCAGGGTGACGGCCTCGCTCAGGGCGAGGGCGGCCCGCTCTTCCGCCGTGTAGAGGCTGGATTCGTGCCAGGCGCTGAGCTGGTAGATGCGTTCCTCGCTCTCTCCGGCCTTGCGGGCGTCGGCCGTGTGGTAATCGATGCAGTAGGCGCACTTGTTGATCTGCGAGACACGTATCTGCACCAGTTCCAGGAGCACCGGGTCGATGCCCTCACGGGCAGCCGCGTCCAGGGCCAGGACGGCCTTGAAGACGCGGGGGGCGACGGCGGCGAAGTTCATGCGCTCGGGGATCTGAACGGTTGTCATGGCGCCAACGCTAGGGACGCAAAGCACCCGAGATATGGTTCATTTCCGTGGAGAAATCATTGGTCAATTCCGCGTGGCAGCCGGATGGCGATGAGCCCGCGGACCAGGGAGCGGGCAGCGACCTGCACCTCGACCTCGCCGGTGGCGGCGGTGTGCGGGCCCGTCTGATGAGGGCCCTGCGCGAGGCGATCCGGTCCGGGCGGCTCGTCCCCGGGACCCGGCTGCCGCCCTACCGCACTCTCGCGCTCGATCTGGGGATCGCCCGCAACACCGTCGCCGAGGCGTACGCCGAACTCGTCGAGGAGGGCTGGCTGACGGCCCGCCAGGGCTCGGGCACCCGGGTCGCCCGACGTGCCACCCCGATGGAGCCGGATCCGGCGGCCCCCGGCCTGGCCCGCCGGACCCGCCGCCGGGTCCTGTACGACCTCATGCCCAGCTCGCCGGACGCGGCCGCCTTCCCGCGCAGCGCGTGGGCGACCTCGGCACGCAGGGCGCTGGCCGCCGCGCCCAGTGACGCATTCGGCGTCGGCGACCCGCGCGGCAGGGTCGAACTGCGCCGCGCCCTGGCGGAGTATCTGGCTCGGGCCCGCGGCGTACGCGCCGAAGCGGACCGCATCGTCATCTGCGCCGGCTTCGCCCACGCGCTGCGGCTGCTGTGCCGGCTCCTGGACGGTCCCGTCGCTGTGGAGTCGTACGGCCTGGACTTCCACCGCTCGATCGTCACCGACGCGGGGCCGGCGACGATCCCGTTGACGGTGGACGCGCACGGGGCCCGCGTCGAGGAACTGCACGGCACGCGGGCGCGCGCCGTGCTGCTGACCCCGGCGCATCAGTACCCGACCGGCGGGCCGCTCCATCCCGAGCGGCGGGGGGCGGTCGTCGACTGGGCCCGCGCGAGCGGTGCCCTGGTGCTCGAAGACGACTACGACGGGGAGTTCCGCTACGACCGCGACCCCGTCGGCGCCGTGCAGGGTCTCGACCCCGATCGGGTCGTCTACCTCGGCTCGGCGAGCAAGAGCCTGTCCCCCGCGCTGCGGCTGGGCTGGATGGTGCTGCCCGGCCCGCTCGTCGATCGCGTCGTGGAGGCCAAGGGCCCGCGGGAGGTGTGGTCGGGCGTGGTGGACCAGCTCACGCTCGCCGACTTCCTGTCCTGCGGGGCCTACGACCGCCACCTGCGGCGCATGCGCAAGATCTACCGGCGGCGCCGGGACCAGCTCACGGCCACGCTCGCCCGGCGGGCCCCGCACATCCGGGTGAACGGCATCGCGGCCGGGCTGCACGCGGTGCTCCAGCTCCCGGCCGGGACCGAGGCGGCCGCGCTGCGCGCCGCCACCCGGCTGGGCCTGGCCCTCGACGGCCTCAGCGCCTACCGTCACCCCGGCAGCGCGATGGCTCCGCGCGACGGCCTCGTCATCGGGTACGGCACGCCCCCCGAGCACCTGTTCACGGCAGCCGTCGACGCGCTGTGCCTGGCCCTGCCCGACCCGCCGCAGGCCGACGAGGCGCGGTAGGGACGGCCCCGCTCCCGGCGATCACATCCGGTCGGCGCCCGAGCGGGAGCGCAAGGACGCCACCGGCCGTCGCGTTGGTGCTCAGGCCCCGTCGCCGACCGGCGGGGACCTGACGAAGGCGCCGGCGGATGCGGCGAGGACGGCGGTCCTGGCCGCGTGGTCGGGAAGGCCCGGGTCGGGCGGCGTACGGAGAAGCACCAACTGGTGATACAGCGGCGCGGTGGCGGCGATGAGCAGTTGCCGCGCGTCGGTGTGCGGCGGGAGTTCGCCGCGCCGAACGGCCCGGCTGACGATGACCTCACAGCGGGCGTACCGGTCCTCCCAGAGCCGCCGCACGCCGCGGGCGGCTTCTTCGGAGCGGAACGAGGCGGCGATCAGGGCTGCGACGATCGGCGGCCGCGCGGTCAGGGCCGCCTGGCTTTCGTGGTTCAGTGCCGCCAGGTCGCCCTGCAGGGAGCCGGTGTCCTGGGGCTGCCAGTCATCGTCGCCCGCCGCCTCGAAGACGTCGGCGAGCAGGCCACCGACATCCCGCCAGCGCCGGTACACCGTTGCGCGATGCACGCCCGCGCGGGCCGCGACAGCATCCAAGGTGAGCTCGTCGTAGCCGCGCTCCCCGAGCTCGGCGCGGACCGCGTCGAGAACCTGCGCACGGATGCGGCCGGTACGGCCGCCCGGGCGGCGCCGGGGCGGCGGCGCCGACGGGTCGCCCTGTGCCGATGGCACCGCGGGAGTCATCGCTCGGCCTCCGGTTTGCTCGGCGGACAGCGTCATGACAGCATCTTAATGTAGAAGTTGTCGCGTTAGTGGAGATATCGATGCTCTTCCGGTGCTCGCCGAGCGTGAGCGGCCTGATCGGGGAGAGTTCGAGCTGCGCGGCGGCCACGACGCCGGCGCCCGCGTGGAGCGCGCCGTGCACGGCCTCGGCCCGGGGCATGGGGGCCGTGACCGCGGCGTAGGCGGCCTGTCCGGCCGTCATGCGGGCGGCTCCGACATCCGCCGCCAGGTCCTGGCGTCCCGTGAGGCATGACTTGCGAGCACCTGCCGTCAGCAGGAGTGCGAAAGGAAACGATCCGTGAAGTCCCAGGTTCCCGCCGACCCGACCGTGGTGCACCCCATGCCCGAGCAGCCGCGGGTGGTGCTGCTCCGGCCGCTGGTCAAGTCCCCGTTGATCGAGGTCGGGGAGTATTCCTACTACGACGACCCGGACGATCCGACCGCGTTCGAGACGCGCAACGTGCTCTACCACTACGGGCCGGAGAAGCTGGTCATCGGCAAGTTCTGTGCGCTGGGCACGGGGGTGCGGTTCATCATGAACGGCGCCAACCACCGCATGGACGGCCCCTCGACCTTCCCCTTCCCCACCATGGGCGGCTCGTGGTCCGAACACTTCGACCTGCTCACCGACCTGCCGAACCGCGGGGACACCGTCGTCGGCAACGACGTCTGGCTCGGCTACGGCGTGACGGTGATGCCAGGCGTACGGATCGGGCACGGCGCGATCATCGGTTCCGGCGCCGTGGTCACCTCGGACGTGCCCGACTACGGGATCGTCGGCGGCAACCCGGCCCGCCTCATCCGCACCCGCTACAGCGACGAGGACGTCGCCCGGCTGCTGGCGGTGGCCTGGTGGGACTGGCCGGCGGAGCGCATCACCGAGCACGTGCGGGCGATCATGTCGGGCAGCATCGCCGACCTGGAGAGTGCCGGCCTGGACAGCCGTCGCACGTGACGCGGGCACGGGACGTCCCGTGCCCGCGTCACGGACGCGGGCCTCACCCGATTTCCACCCCGCACGCCCATGTGCCGCCCTGATCCCCCGGGCGAGGGGGGCGATCCCCCGCGCGGGGGAGGAAGGGCCGGCGACGACCTGGCAGGGTGACGGAGTGACCGAGGAGCCGCGTGCAGATGCCATCGCATGAACCGCCGCCGTCCAAGGACCAGGAGGTCCAGCGGACGTTCAACAAGATCACCGACTACTACGACCGGATGAATCGCCTCATGACGCTGGGGCGACATGCCGCCTGGTGCCGTGACGTCGCGGCGAGCGCGAACGTCCCTTCCGGGGGAAGCATGCTCGACATCGCCACCGGAACCGGCGTCATCGCTCTCGCCGCACTAGAGAAGTATCCGGACTCAACCATCCATGCCGTCGATTTCTCGGAGCGGATGCTGACGGAGGCGGCGCGCAAACCGGGGGCCTCCGCCATCACCTGGCAGTACGCGGACGCCAACGACCTGCCCTTCGGTGACGGGTCCTTCGATGCCGTCACGCACGGTTACCTCCTCCGCAACGTCGACGATGTCGAGCGCGTGCTGGAAGAGCAGTACCGGGTGCTCAAGCCCGGCGGCCGGGTCGTCATTCTGGAGACCTGCCCACCACGAGGACCGCTCCGTCACCCGGTGACTCTGGGGGTTCGAGTCGTGATTCCCCTTCTCGGCCAGCTGGTCGCACGTGATCGTGAGTCATACGCGTACCTGCAAGAATCCACGCTCGGATTCATGACTCCGAAGGAGGTCGTCGCGATCCTCCGTCGAGTCGGCTTCACCTCCGTAGCGTGGAAGAAGATGTTCTTCGGCACCCACATGATCATCTCGGCCCGGAAACAGTAGCCTCCGGAGAGGCTCAGGGATCTTCCACCACCGCTCGAGCCGCGGGTACGTCGCCGCGTGTCGAAGAGCAACGGAGCAGGTGGGCGCCCGCGCCGACGCGCCGCCCTCACGGCCCGGCCCCCGTGTCACTCGGGCTCGACGAACTGCATGTCGAGCTGGATCCGGACGGAGTCACCGAGGTCGAGGGTCCAGTGCCCGGTGTGGAGCGGCAGAGCGGTCATGGCCGTGGCGGTGGTCTTGGAAGTCATGCCCCCAATCTGGCCCGGGCGGCGGCGCGCGGGGAGGCCGGGCTGAGGCTGGCCCTGACAGGGTGACGATAAGCGCGCCGGGGACCGCTAGGTTGCGGGTGTGAGCGACAACGAGTTGGGCGTGTTCCTGCGGAGCCGTCGGGAGGCCATCAGTCCCGCCGACGTAGGGCTTCCCGCCGGGTTCCGGCGGCGGACGCCCGGGCTGCGCCGCGCCGAGCTGGCCACCATCACGGGGATCAGCGTCGAATACCTCGCGCGGCTGGAGCAGGGCCGCGACCGGCATCCGTCCCCCCAGGTGCTCGGCGCGCTCGCCGACGCCCTGCGGATGTCCACCGACGAGCGTTTCCACCTCAGGCTCCTGGCGAAGGCCGTCGAAGGCGGCGGCCTGTCCGTCTGCCCCTCGGCGCCGCCGCCGGTCGTTTCCATCCGGCCGACGGTGCGGGCGCTGCTCGACAGACTCGAACCCACCCCGGCAGTGCTGATCAACCGGATGACGCAGGTGCTCGCGTACACCACGGGCTTCGAGCGTCTGGCCCGGCCCGCCGGCCTCCTGGACGCGGCCGAGCCGAGCTTCGCGCGGTTCGTGTTCACCGACCCGCGCGCCCGCGGCCTCTACCCCGACTGGAACGCCGTCGCGACCCAGCAGGTCGCCATCCTCAAGTGCGCGGCCGGTCTCGCCGACCCGCACGTGGCGGCCCTCGCCGACGAGCTCACCGTCACGGCCGGCGGCCCCTTCGTCGAGCGGCTCACCACGCCGGGCGTCCCCGAGCGGGCCGGTGTGCAGCTCTGGGCGCATCCGGAGGCCGGGGAACTGCGCCTCGCCTACGAGGCCCTCGAACTCGCCGACGACCTGCGCCTGATCGCCTACCTTCCGGCGGACGAGGCGTCGTCGGCCGCGCTCGATCGCCTGACCGACCGCCACCCCGGCACGCTCCGCGTCGTCAACGGCTGACTTTCCAGGGAGAGGCGTAACCGCGCATGACATCACCTGTGTTCCGTATCGGGGGCGAGCTCGGCGTGCGGCGGCTCGGGTTCGGGGCGATGCGCCTGCCGACCGGCCCCGGACCGGCTCGGGAGGCCTCCATCGCCGTGGTCCGGCGCGCCGTCGAACTGGGCGTCACATTGATCGACACCGCGCACCTGTACGGGTGGGGCGCCAACGAGGAACTCCTCGCCGAGGCGCTGCACCCCTATCCGGACGGCCTGCTCATCGCGACGAAGGTCGGGGTCGCGCCGCCCGACCCCCCGCACGACGTGGCGATCTGCGGGCGGCCGGACTTCCTGCGGGATCAGGTCGAGCAGGGCCTGCGCCGGCTCCGGGTCGAACGGCTCGAACTGCTCCAGTTGCATCGCATCGATCCGGCGGTGCCGCTCGCCGACCAGCTGGGGGCGCTGCGCGAGCTCCAGGTGGAGGGCAAGATCGGCCACCTGGGACTGTCGGAGGTCACCGTCGCCGAACTCGAGGCGGCGCGGCAGATCATCGACGTCGCGAGCGTGCAGAACCGCTACAGCATGCTGGATCGCGAGCACGAGGCCGTGCTCGACGCCTGTGCCGCGGCGGGGATCGCCTTCCTGCCATGGCGGCCCGTCCACCTCGCGGCATCGGCGACGACGGCCGAGATCGCCGCCGTGGCGGCCGAACTCGGCGCCACCGCCGCGCAGGTCTCGCTCGCGTGGCTGCTGCACCGCTCGCCGGTCGTGCTGCCGATCCCGGGGACCGGCTCGATCAGCCACCTGGAGGAGAACGTCGCCGCGGCGGAGCTGCGGCTGAGCGACGACCAGTGGCGGCGACTCGATTTCGACGCCTGTGGCAGCCGTCGGCTGCACGAGCTCGCCGTCTCTCCGTGACAGCGCGGAGCCCTACCGCCGCTGGTCACGCCCGATCGGCAAGGATCAGGACCGGGACATCGCCGGCGAACACCGCCGGTTGCTGGAGGCGGCCCTCGCCCGCGACACCGGAGCGGCGAGGCTGCGGGCCCACATCACCCGTACGACCCACGTCCTGCTGGACGCGGTCAGCGGCGTCGGCAGCTGAGCGGAGGCGCGCCCGCGGGCGCTGCCGCTCACGCCTCATGCCGCCATATTTCAATCAGCAATCAGGAGGAATGTTTTGCGCGCACTGCACATCGACACGTTCGGCGGTCCGGAGGTGGTGGCGGTCCGGGAGCTTCCCGCGCCCGAGCCGGACGGGGACGAGGTCCTCGTCCGGGCCGTGGCCAGCAGCATCAACCCGGTGGACGTCAAGACCCGCGAAGGCGCGATACGCGGTGGCGTCCCCCCTCTGCCGATGACCCTCGGCTGGGACCTGGCGGGCGTCGTCCTCGATCCCGGCGGCAGCGGCCTGAGTGTCGGCGAACGCGTGATCGCGATGTCGGCCCAGCTCGCGGCCGGCCGTGGCACGTGGGCGGACCTGGTCTCCCTGCCCGTCCACACCCTCGCGATCGCGCCGCTGAACGTGAGCCTGGTCGAGGCGGCCACCCTGCCGCTGCCCGGCCTCACCGCCACCCAGACCCTCGACTGGCTCGATGTCTCCAGCGGCCGGCGGCTGCTGGTCACCGGCGCCGCGGGAGCCGTGGGCGGGCTCGCCGTGCAACTGGCGCGGTCGCGGGGCATCGCGGTCGATGCGCTGGTGTCCCGTCCGGCACACTTGGAGCTCGTCGCCGGGCTGGGCGCCCAGAGGGTCGTGACGGATGTCGCCGAGCTCGACCGGCGACACTACGACGCGGTGTTCGACACCTGCGGGGCTGTTGTCGGCGAAACGGTCGCCGACGGCGGCCGGTACGCCACGATCGCCAGCGAGCACGGCACCCCTCCGGACCTGAGCCACCGGGGTGTCACCACGACACTGCACCAGGTCAAGGAGGACGGGGCGGGCCTGGCCGAGCTGGTCAAGCTGGTCGAGACAGGCGATCTGCGGCTACGCCTCGATTCGAGCTTCCCCATCGCCGAGGTGCGCAAGGCGTACGAACGCCTGGCGACCCGGGGGCTCAACGGGAAGGTCGCCCTGGTGTTCTAGAGAGCCGATCCTGAGCACCATGGTCACCGCGGCAGGCGCGTTCCGTCCCGGATTCAGGGGATGGTGGTGACGGGAGCCCGCGCCGCGTGTCAGTGTCCGCGCTCTCGGCCACGGCCGTCGCGCGATCTTGGGGATGTCTTCACCGACTCCGGATGATCGCGCGGCGGCCCTCTCCATGTGATCTCAACCCAGAAGATCGCGGAGTGCCACCGGAGTGTCAGGTGGTCTCGCGCCGCCCGCGGTGATGGGCCGCTCGGGGCGCCGGGCGATACCGCGATCCTTACGCCTCCTTAACAACTATGATTCTAAAGTACTAGTTGCCTAGATAAATGGAGGAACGGTGATCGAGTTCTACCTGGACGACCGGTCCGGTGTCTCGCCGTACCTGCAACTGGTCCAGCAGGTACGGCAGGCGCTGCGGCTGGGCCTGCTGCGTGAGGGCGACCAGCTCCCGACCGTCAAGGAGGTGGTGGCGCGGCTGGCGATCAACCCCAACACGGTGCTCAAGGCGTACCGCGAGCTGGAGCACGCGGGTCTGGCGGCTGCCCGGCCGGGGGTCGGGACGTTCGTGACGAAGACGCTGACCGACGCCTCGCTGGCCGCGCACGCCCCGTTACGTCAGGACCTGCGGCGCTGGCTGGCCAAGGCCCGCCTGGCCGGCCTCGACGACGAGAGCATCGAGGCCCTGTTCATGACCACCTTTCGGACCGCTGTTCAGGAGGACATAGCGTGACCGCTGTCCTGCAGGCCCAGGAACTGGGCAAGAAGTACGGCCGGCGATGGGCGCTGAGAGACTGCACCATCGACATCCCGGCCGGGCACGTCGTCGGGCTGGTGGGCCCCAACGGGGCCGGCAAGACCACGCTGCTGAAGCTGGCCGGCGGCCGGCTGGCGCCGACGTCCGGCAGCATCACCGTGCTCGGCGGCCCTCCCGCCGGCGGACCGGCGCAACTGGCCAAGATCGGATTCGTCGCCCAGGACGCCCCCGTCTACGCCGGGATGAGCGTCGCCGACCATCTGCGATTAGGGAGCCGGCTCAACCCCGGCTGGGACGACGCGCTCGCGCGGGAACGCGTCGGACGGCTCGGGCTCGACCTCTCGCAGCGGGCGGGAAAGCTGTCGGGCGGCCAGCGCGCCCAGCTCGCCCTCACCCTGGGCCTGGCCAAACGGCCCGAGCTGCTGATCCTGGACGAGCCGGTCGCCTCGCTCGACCCGCTCGCCCGCCGCGAGTTCCTGCAGGGCCTGATGGAGGCCGTCGTCGAGCACGAGTTCAGCGTGGTGCTCTCCTCCCACCTGGTCGCCGACCTGGAGCGGACGTGTGACTACCTGATCGTGCTGGTCGACTCGCGCGTCCGGGTGGCGGGAGAGGTCGACGAGCTCCTGGCCACCCATCACCGGCTCACCGGCCCGCGACGCGACCCCGACCGGCTGCCCGCCGACCAGCATGTCGTCTCCGTGCGCCACACCGACCGGCAGAGCACCCTCGTCGTCCGCACCGACGCCACGATCCACGATCCCGCCTGGACGGTCAGCCGGCTCAGCCTGGAGGATCTCGTCCTCGCCTACATGGAAAAGCCCGCCGCCGCCCGGCGCGTCGTACTGGAGGTCCAGCGATGATCTGGCTGACCTGGCGCCAGTTCCGCGGCGCGGCCGCGATGACGGCCGCGGCGCTCGTCGTGCTCGCCGCCGTCCTGGCCCTGACCGGCCCGGGCCTGGCCGCCGAGTATTCCACCGGGATCACCGTCTGCGCCCGGGACGGCGACTGCGCGCGCTTCTTCGACCGGTTCTTCGCCGACTACCAGACCCCCTTCCTGGCCGTCACCGCCATCGTGCTGGTCCTTCCGGCCCTGGTCGGGCTCTTCTGGGGAGCACCGCTGATCAGCCGGGAGCTGGAGGCCGGTACGCACCTGCTGGTGTGGAACCAGAGCGTCACCCGCACCCGCTGGCTGGCCGCCAAACTCGCGCTCACCGGCCTGGCCGCCGTGGCCGCCGCCTGTCTGTGCAGCCTCGCGGTGACCTGGTGGTCCGGTCCCCTGGACAGGTCCGCCGCCCCGGGCTTCGCGCTGATGGACCCCCTGGTGTTCGGCGCGCGCGGGATCGTCCCCATGGGGTACGCGGCCTTCGCCTTCGTCCTGGGCGTGACCGTGGGGATGCTCGCCCGCCGCACCCTGCCCGCCATGGCCGTCACCCTGGCCGTCTTCGCCGCCCTCCAGATCGCCCTGCCGCTGCTGGTCCGGCCCCACCTGCTCCCGCCGGTCACCTCGACCTTCGAGCTCGGCCCCGCGAACGTGGAAACGTTCGGCCTGCCCCGCGGCGGCGGATCTCCGCGAGTGACCCTGGAGCCGGCGATACCCGGCCACACGGGCGCCTGGGTCCTGTCCAGCCACCTCCTCGACCCGTCCGGACGTCCGGTCGGCACCGACGCCGCCGGAGCCACCGTTCAGGTGTCCGTGACATCAGGACCCTGCGCGCCGTCCGAGGCACAAGGGCAGGGAAGGAACGGCCCGGACGGGTGCCTGGCCGAGGTCAACCGGCTGGGCTACCGGCAGGCGGCGACCTACCAGCCCTTCGACCGTTTCTGGCCCCTCCAGTGGATCGAGACCGGGATCTACGCCCTCCTCACCCTCGGGTTGACGGGGTTCTGCTTCCGGTGGATCCGCGGGCGCCTGTCATGACCGTCAGGGCCATGGCAGCCGGGCTCGCCCTGTTCCTGGCGGTGGCCTGCACGGGGCATACGCCGCCGCGCACCCAGCCCGGCGAGGCGGCCGCCGCTGGAGCACCCGCGTGCGCGCAGCCTCAGCAGGGTGCCGGTCCCCCGCCGGAGACACCCGTCACGATCGACGTCATCGAGCAGGCCTACCTCTGTATCCTCGCCAACTACTACAGCGGAGCCACGCTGGACGCCCGCGCGTTGCTGAGCGCGGGATTCGTCGCCTTCACCCAGGAGCTCAACCGCGGCGGACGCGATCTGGCCGAAGCCACCCTGCCGGCGTTGACCGGCGACCGGAGAACCGACTGGGCGGCGTTCGAGGCGGTCTACCGGCGGGTCACCGACCGGTTGCCGCAGGACGCCGAACTCCGCGAGAAGCTGGCCGCCGCCACTCTGCGGGCCGTCGTGGCCGCCCTGGGCGACAACCACGCCCGCTGGACCTACGGCGTCCGGCGGCCGCCCGACTACTACGACGGCGACCAGTACGGCCTGGGCCTGCGGGCCAACCTCGGCCCCCAGACGACCGGCAACCCCGGGACCGCCCTGCCCCCGCTGTTCGTCACCGCCGTCCTGGGCGGACCCGCGAGGAGCGCCGGACTGCGCCCCGGCGACGTCGTCGAATCGGTCAACGGATCGGCGCCCTTCATCGACGGGAACCTCACCCCGGCCGCTGTCACCGCGCTCTACCCGCAGTATCCGGAGGCCGGCCCGGTCCGGCTCCGGATACTGCGGCAGGACACCGGCCGCCGCCGGACCGTGACGCTGAAGCCCGGCCTGTACCAGCCTGATCCGGACACCGGGCAAGTGGTGACAGCCAAGCTGCTGCAGGGCGACATCGCCCATGTACGGCTGGGCGGCTTCGCCTCCGGCGCCGCGGACCGGGTCCTCAAAGCGATCTCCAGGCTGCGCACCGGCCGGACGCTCACCGGCGTCGTGCTGGACCTGCGCGGCAACGGCGGCGGCAGCCCCGAGGAGGTGAACCGGCTGCTGGGCGGGTTCGCCCACGGCAGGGTCACCGCCTACCAGTGCGCCCCGGACGGCGAGTGCGAAACCATGCGGACCGATGACAGCGTCACCCTGCTCGACCTGCCGCTGGTGGTGCTCACCGACCGCGGCTGCGCCTCGGCGTGCGAGCACTTCAGCTCCGCCGTCAAGGACCTCGGCCTGGGCCGGCTGGTCGGAACGCGGACCGCGGGGATCGTCTCGGGCCCGGCGCAGCCCTACCTCCTCGGCAACAACACCGTCCTGAGGTTCCCGTCGAAGCACCACCTGGCCCCCGACCGCGAGGTGATCGACCGGGTCGGCGTGGCGCCCGACCACCATGTGCCGCTGACCCCGGAGGACGCCGCCGCCGGGCGCGACCCTGCTCTGGCCAGGGCCCTGACCCTGCTGCACAGGTGACACCCCCGGCTGAGCCGGCCCCGCGGGCCTCATCCCCGCCCTCAGGTCGTCCCTCATCCCCGCCCTCAGGCATCCCCCGCCCTCAGGTCGTTCCTCATCCCCCCTCATCCCCCACCCTCAGGTCGTCCCACCGAAAGGACGGACTGCTTCATGCGTCATGCCATCAGACCGGAGCCGGTCCTGCGTGCCGGCCTGGCGGCCGCCGTCGCGCTGGCCGTCCTCGTCGCGGCCGCCTGCTCCGCGCCCGCCCCTCCCCGGTCCGTCGCCGCCGCGTCCACCGGCCCGTCGCCCGACCCCACGGACGTCCCGGCCCTGCCCGCACCCACCGGCCCCCATCGGGTCGGCACCACCGCCCTGCATCTGAAGGACGCCTCCCGCCCCGACCCGTGGGCGCCCGAAGCGGGGGCAAGGGAGCTCATGGTCACCCTGTGGTATCCGACGCGGGCCCGTGAGGGGCGGCGCGCCCGGTACATGACCGTGAAGGAGTCGGAGCTCACCCTGAAGGGCAGGAGGGTGACCGGCGCACCGTATGACGTGCTGAGCAAGACGCGCACCAACGCCTTCAGCGACGCGAGACCGGCGGGGCGCAAGGGCAGCCTGCCCCTGGTGGTGCTCTCTCCCGGATTCACCATGCCCCGCAGCACGCTCACGGCCCTGGGAGAGGAGCTGGCCAGCAGAGGGTATGCGGTGGCCGGTATCGACCATACGTATGAGAACTACGCGACGACCTTCCCGGACGGCCGAGTCGCCGGATGCGTCGCGTGCGACAGCGACTCGGACTCCGGCTTCGGCACGAAGGTGGTCGGGGTCCGGGCGGCCGATGTCTCCTTCGTGCTCGACCGGCTGTCCGGGCCGAGCGCGGAGTGGGAGGGCTCCTCCTTGATCGATCCGTCCAGGATCGCGATGGCCGGCCAGTCGATCGGAGGGGCCGGCGCCATCGCGGCCATGCTGAAGGACTCCCGGATACGCGCCGGGATCGACATGGACGGCACCACCTACGCCCGGATCCCGAAGAGCGGGCTGTCGCGGCCGTTCCTGTTCATGGGCTCGGCAGGCCACCCGCCCGGAGGCCGCGACAACTCGTGGGATCGCGACTGGAAGCTCCTGACCGGCTGGAAGCGCTGGCTCCTGCTGCCCGGCGCGGATCACCAGTCCTTCACCGATGTGCCGCTCCTGGCGAGTGCTCTCGGCATCGGCGTCCCGGGCGATCTGTCGGCGGCCCGCTCCGTGGAGATCACCCGCACGTACGTCCGGGCCTTCCTCGACCTGCACCTACGTACCGGGCGTCAACCCCTGCTGGACAGACCGTCGCTCCGCTACCCCGAGGTCGAGCTCTGCGCCCCGGCCGGGAAGACCTGCCGGTAGCGGATCGCCGTCAGCGCCCCGGCCGGCGGCCCTCCCGGATCGTCCGGGAGGGCCGTCGGCCGGGGTATCGGCGGGTCAGCGAGAGGCGCTCACCGGCCCGGTCCGGGGGCCTCCGTCTCCAGGGCCTGGCGCATGACCGCCGAGCCGTGTTCGACGAACTCGGCCATCGGGGCGGCGAGGGTGTCGGGCAGGACGTCGGTGTGCCAGACGAGCCTGGTCCGGCCGCCCGCTTCGGCGAGGGCCTGCATCGAGGCATGGTGGTGGGAGGGGTGGAGGCTCCCGCCGACGACGGTGTAGGCGACGCGCCTGTTGTCGTGATCGAGGTCGACGAGCCGTTCGTGGACGATGGTGCCGTCGGCGAACGTGACGGTACGGATGTCCGAGCTCAGGCGCGTGTCGGTGACGAAGCCGGGGGCGAGGCGTTCGTGCACCGCGCCGTAGTCGCTGAGCACGTCCCAGACCTCGTCGGGCGTGGCGTTGACGACGAACTCCCTGTGGATGGAGGCCATTGACACTCCCGGTCAGGCCGCGGCGATGCAGAAGAGGTGTCCTTCGGGGTCGGCCAGGACGGTCCACCGGCCCTCACCGGGCTGGAAGTCGGGCTTGGTCGCGCCGAGTGCGAGCAGGTCCCTGGTCGCGGCCTCCGGATCGGTGACCTTGAAGTCGAGGTGGGCGTGCTTGGCGGCGTCAGGCCAGCCGGGCCCCCGGTAGCCGGCGACCCGCTGGAAGGCGAGCTGGATCGGGCCGTCGCCCAGGTAGACGGAATCGTCGTCGCTGTAGGTGACCTCCCAGCCCGTGAGGTTCTGGTAGAACTCGGCGAGCGCCTTCGGGGCGGCGCAGTCGATGATGATCGCGGTGAGCTCCGCGTGAACGGCCATATGGATGACTCCTCGGTGTCGTTTTCTGCCCGCCCAGCATCCGCTCTCGCGTGCCGAAGGGTCTTGAAGATCCTTGCGGGCCGTTTCTGTCGCACCCCCGGCGTAGTGTCTGCGACGTGCTGTCAGCCGTGACCCTCGCCACCCGACCGGAGTTCACCGTGACCACGGTGGCCTGCCGCTCCGATCACACCCGGTGGTCGCAGCCGGAGGCACGCGACGACCACCGGATGGTGCTCGTACGGCGCGGCAGGTTCCGGCGGTGGACCGACGGCTCCGACGCCGATCTGGATCCGACGGTGGCCTACCTGGGCGCCCCTGGTCAGGAGGAACGGTTCGCACACCCCTCCGGCGGCGACATCTGCACCTCGGTGAGCTTCGCGCCCTGGCTCTGGGAAGGGCCCGTGGACGCGATGACGGTGTATGTGGACGCGCGCGTCGACCTGGCTCACCGCCGCCTGCTGGCCGCCGCCGGCGGCGGCGACATCGACTACGCCCTCACCGAGGAGTTGCTCGGTCTCGTCGCGACGGCCGCCGGACAGCCCGCCGAGCGGCCGGGGCCCACCGACCGGGCGCTGGTCGCGGCGGCCCGTGAGGCGATCCTCGAGGAGGCCCCGGAGGCGGCGCGGCTGTGCTCGCTGGCCGGGCTCCTGAAGGTCTCTCCATACCGGCTGAGCCGGGCTTTCTCACAGCAGATGCGCGTGTCACTGACCCGCTACCGCAACCGCGTCCGCGTCGGCCGGGTCATGGACCGGCTCGCGGAGGGCGGAGTCGGCCTCGCCGAACTGGCCGCCGACCTCGGCTTCGCCGATCAGGCGCACCTCACCCGCACCGTCGGCGAGCACCTGGGGCACACACCGACCGCGCTACGCCGGCTGCTCACCCACAGCCGGACGAGTGATCCCCAGCGATCACGAGGTGCTGGACCGGCGGCGGCACGAGAAGACGGTCTCCAGGATCGATGTGTGAGGACCGACCCGGGCGCCCCGGTCCCGGCGGTGCGGGATACTCGACCGGTGCTCCCCCGCGCTGGCGCGTCGGTCCCGCGCGGGCACGCCCGTGCCGTCGAGAAGGGACGTCCATGACCGCTGTGTCCGCGCTGCCCGCCCCCGTCATCGCCGAGGCCGGCGGCGGCCGGCTGGACCTGGCCGGACTGCCCGAGGTCGTCCAGGTCCTGACCGACTGCGGATACCCGGTCGAGGGCGGCGACACCGTGACCCTGACCGTGGGCGCCGCGGGCCGATACCGCGACGCGGTGGTCCTGAGCGTCGGTTCGCTGATCCTGGGCGCCGCCCAGATCGAGGGTCGTCGGGTGTGCGACTCATGCTCGGGTCTCCAGTTTCTTGATGCCGCCGCGGAGGTTGACCACGGCGCGGAGCGGCACGTCGTCGGCAGCGTC
>NZ_JBSFPS010000097.1:0-32207 GCF_053588315.1 Streptosporangium sp. NPDC003464
TCCGCAAGAGCAGCCTGAGTGACAACTCTGGGAACTGCGTCGAGGTCGCCCCGACCCGGGGTGGCGGTCGCGCGGTCCGCGACAGCAAGGATCAGCCCTGCGCACGCCGAACGTGCTGATCCGCCTCCAGGGCGCGGTCACCGAGCTGGCGCTGCCCAAGGGCGTCCAGCGTGACCCGATCAAGGGCTTCCTCGAGCACGTCGACCTCCTCCTCGTCAAGCGCGGCGAGAAGGTCACCGTCGACATCCCCGTCACCGTGGTGGGCGAGGTGGCCGACGGCATCCTCGACCAGCAGCTCGTCTCCGTCTCGGTCGAGGCCGAGGCCACCCACATCCCGACGGGTGTCGAGGTCGACGTCGAGGGCCTGGAGGTCGGCGCCCAGATCACCGCCGGCGACCTGAAGCTCCCCCAGGGCGCCACCCTGGTCGCCGAGCCGGAGACGCTGGTCCTGCACGTCACCGCCGTCCCGACCGCCGAGCCGGAGGCCGAGGCCGAGGGTGAGGCCGCCGAGGCCGGCGAGGGCGCGGAGGGCGAGTCCGCCGAGGCCGCCGAGTAGTTTTCTCTGCTACACCTGTCAGGGCAGTCCGCGACCGGACTGCCCTGACGCGCATATGAAGGGATGCCGACCATGGACCGCTGGTTGGTGGTGGGCCTGGGGAATCCCGGGCCGGAGTATGCCGGGAACCGGCACAACGCGGGTTTCATGGTGCTCGACGAGCTCGCCGCGCGGGCCGGGGGGCGCTTCAAGGCGCACCGGTCGCGGGCCGAGGTGCTGGAGGGCCGCCTGGCGGGCGCCCCCGCGGTGCTGGCCAAGCCGCTGTCCTACATGAACCTGTCGGGCGGACCGGTCAAGGCCCTGGCCGACTTCTACAAGGTGGACCCGGCACGGGTGATCGCCGTCCACGACGAGCTGGACATTCCCTACGGCGCGCTCCGGGCCAAGCTGGGCGGCGGCGACAACGGCCACAACGGACTGAAGTCGATCACCAAGTCCCTGGCGACCAAGGACTACCTGCGGGTCCGGTTCGGCATCGGCCGCCCGCCCGGCCGGATGGACGCCGCGGCCTACGTGCTGCGCGACTTCGCCACCGCCGAGCGCAAGGACCTGGCGTTCCTGGTGGACCGGGCCGCCGACGTGGTGGAGTCGCTGATCGGCTCGGGACTCGAGGCGACCCAGAACACCTTCCACGCCGGTGATCTGAACGTCTCCGGCCCGCCCAGGTAGCCGGGGCGCGGCGCCGGCGTTCCCGCGCCGCGCCGGCCGTGCCGTGGCGGACCCGCCGGCGTGCCGTACGGGCCGTCCCGGTGTTCCGCGCCGTGCCGTACGGGCCGTCCCGGTGTTCCGCGCCGTGCCGTACGGGCCGTCCCGACGTTCCCGCCCGTGCCGTACGGGCGGCTCAGGTGAGGGTCATCAGGTTCTGCAGCAGTTCGGCCTGCTCGACGGCGTCGTCCAGCGCGTTGTGGGTGTGCGGCCGGGAGGAGAGCAGGTGCTTGGGCATCTGCCGCTTGGTGGCCCAGCCGACGGGCACGCCCGCCCTGGCGGCGTAGAACGTCTTGAGGTCGAGGCAGCGTGAGTGCCCGAACGGCGAGGCGCCGCCGAAGCGCATGAAGTACCAGTACATCCACATCCAGTCGTAGGAGAGCGGATAGGCCGCCATCACCGGCGTGCTGTTGCCGCACACCTCGCGGATCCACCCGGCGGCGCCCTTCATCGCCTCGGCCGGGTCGGCGCCCTCGCGGATCAGCGTCTCCCGGTCGAGCCCGCTGACGGCGAGCGCCTCGGGCACGTGGTCGTCGCTGATGGGCCTCAGCTCGGCGTAGAAGGTGTGGAGCTGCGGGTCGACGGGTTCGAAGACCTTTCCGGTCATCCGCCCGGCCACGGCCATGCCGAAACTGACCATCGAGTACGGCCCCGGGATCGGGCCATCAGCCTCAATGTCCACAGAGATATACGTTTCGGTCTTCAACCTCCTGGCCTTTCTTCCGCCCGCTAGCATTCGGTGACTGTCCGTTTGTCAATGGTTACGTAGGGGGAGCGCGTGCGCGACGTGACCGTCGTCCAGGCGGCGCCGAGATCCGTCCCGGTGTCCCGGCCGCGCATGCCGGGGTGGGTGCGTGGTTACCGGGCGCGGGCCGTCGCCGCAGACCTCTGCTCCGCCTCCCTCGCCGGTTTTCTCGCGCTGTTCGTCCGCTTCGGCGAGGTTACTCCCTACGTCATCCCCTACGTGATGTTGAGCGCCGCGCTCCCCGCCGCCTGGGTCTGCGCGGTCGCGCTGAACCGCGCCTACGAGCCCCGGCTGTTCGGCCTGGGGTCCGAGGAGTTCCAGCGGGTCTTCCAGTGCGGGTTCATGCTCACCGCGGCCCTCGCCATCGGCGCCTACGGGACCAAGACCGACGTGGCCCGCGGTTACGTGGTGCTCGCGATCCCGCTGACGACCTTCCTCACCCTCCTGGCCCGTTACGGCCTGCGCCGTCGCCTGCACCGCAGGCGGGCGCAGGGCGGCTGCATGCGGCGGGTCGTGACGGTGGGTCACCGGGCCGCGACCGCCGAGCTGATCCGCCGCTTCCGCCGGGAGCGCTATCACGGCATGGAGGTCGTGGGGGTCTGCATGCCGCGTGACGGCATGGGCGACGTGGAGGGGGTCCCCGTCCTGGGGGACCTGTCCGACGTCCCGCTCGTGGTCGGGCAGATCGCGGCCGACACCGTGGCCGTGCTGGCCTGTCCGGAGATGGACGGGGTGGCGCTGCGGCGGCTGGCCTGGCGGCTGGAGAAGACCGACACCGATCTGGTGGTGGCGCCGGCGCTCATGGAGGTGGCGGGGCCGCGGATCACGATCCGCCCGGCGGCGGGGCTGCCGCTGCTGCACGTGGACCACCCCGAGATCGCCGGCCTGCGTCAGGTGGTCAAGAACCTCTTCGACCGGTTGGGGGCGGGGCTGCTGCTGGTGGCGCTGCTGCCGCTGCTGGCCGCCCTGGCGGTGGCCGTGCGGATGTCGAGTCCCGGCCCCGCGTTCTTCCGCCAGACACGGGTGGGCCGGGGCGGCACCGAGTTCACGATCTACAAGTTCCGGACGATGGGCGCCGACGCCGAGCGGCAGCGGATCGAGCTCACCGGGGACGGGCAGGGCGTGCTGTTCAAGATCCGGAAAGATCCGCGGGTGACCCCGCTGGGCGCCCGGCTGCGCCGTCACTCCCTGGACGAGCTGCCTCAGCTGATCAACGTGATGCTCGGTCACATGTCCCTGGTCGGGCCCCGGCCACCGCTGCCGGACGAGGTCGCCCGCTACGGAGACGACGTCCGGCGCAGGCTCCTGGTCAAGCCGGGGATGACCGGCCTTTGGCAAGTGAGTGGACGATCTGACCTATCTTGGGAGGAATCGGTGCGGTTGGATTTGCGTTATGTGGAGAATTGGTCCCTCACGCTGGACCTGCAGATCCTGTGGAAGACTTGGTCGGCTGTCGCGCGAGGAGCTGGAGCATACTGATGACGATCCGCGACGATCACACTCTCGCCACGGACCTGGCGACCGAGGCCGGTGAGAGGTTGCTGGCCCTGAGGGAGAAAGAGGGGTTCGCCGACCCCACCGCGCTCCGCAAGGAGGGCGACGCCTCCGCGCACCTGTTCCTGATGGAGGCCCTCGCACGGTCGCGCCCGGGTGACAGTGTGCTGTCGGAGGAGGCGACCAGGGAGGAGCGTCTCGACCCCCGGCGGCTCAGGGCCGAGCGGGTCTGGATCGTCGACCCGCTCGACGGCACCCGCGAGTTCGCCGAGGAGGGCCGCGCCGACTGGGCGGTCCACGTGGCGCTCTGGGAGCGCGGGGAGCTGACCGCCGGGGCGGTGGCGCTGCCCGCCCAGGGCCGCACGCTGTCCACCCTCGAACCCCCCGTGCTGCCGGCGGCGCGGCCGCAGGCCAGGCCGCGGATCGCGGTCAGCCGGACCCGCCCGCCGGAGTTCGTCCAGAACCTGGCCACCCGGGCCGGCGCCGACCTGGTGCCGATCGGATCGGCGGGCGCGAAGATCTCCGCGGTGCTCACCGGAGAGGTCGAGGCCTACGTGCACGCCGGTGGTCAGTACGAATGGGACTCCGCCGCGCCGGTGGCGGTGGCCCTGGCCGCCGGGGCCCACGCCAGCCGTATCGACGGCTCGCCGCTGACGTATAACCAAGGTGACCCGTCACTGCCGGATATCCTTGTTTCCCTACCGGGACTAGCGCCAACGCTGCTCGCTGGAATCCGGGATCTGCACCGATAAATCCCCGCTAGGAGAGTCTGATGCTCCAGTGCGACTACACCACGTCGCAGCTCGATGTCCTCGAGGCAGAGGCCATTCACATCATGCGCGAAGTGGCGGCCGAGTTCGAGCGTCCGTGTCTGCTCTTCTCCGGTGGTAAAGATTCCATCGTCATGCTCCGCATCGCGGAGAAGGCGTTCTGGCCCGCGCCGATCCCCTTCCCGCTGATGCACGTCGACACCGGGCACAACTTCCCCGAGGTCATCGAGTTCCGGGACCGCCGGGCCGCGGAGCTGGGGGCGCGCCTGGTCGTGGCCAGCGTGCAGGACTCCATCGACGCCGGCCGGGTGGCCGAGGAGACCGGCCGCCGGGCCTCCCGCAACCGGCTGCAGACCACCACCCTGCTCGACGCGATCGAGGACAACGAGTACGACGCGGTGTTCGGCGGCGCCCGCCGTGACGAGGAGAAGGCCCGCGCCAAGGAGCGGGTGTTCTCCTTCCGCGACGAGTTCGGCCAGTGGGACCCGAAGAGCCAGCGGCCGGAGCTGTGGAACCTCTACAACTCCAAGATCCGCAAGGGCGAGCACATCCGGGTGTTCCCGCTGTCCAACTGGACCGAGCTCGACATCTGGGACTACATCCGGCGCGAGGGCATCGAGATCCCGTCGATCTACTACGCGCACACGCGCAAGGTGTTCGAGCGGGACGGCATGCTGCTGGCCGACAGCGAGTTCATCACCCGCGACGAGGACGAGCCGCTCTTCGAGGCCGTGGTCCGCTACCGCACGGTCGGCGACGTGACCTGCACCGGCGCCGTCCAGTCCGCCGCCGCGACGGTCGAAGAGATCATCAACGAGATCGCCGCCACCAGGATCACCGAGCGCGGCGCCACCCGCGCCGACGACCGCGCCTCCGAGGCATCCATGGAAGACCGCAAGAGGGAGGGCTACTTCTAGTGCGTGACCTCCTGCCGCGCCGCTCGGCCCGCACGGAAGGGCGGCCGCGTGAGATCCGAGGGCCACTTCCGACGCAGTCTTCCCGCGAAAGCCGTACGACCCCTGGAGAGCAGTTCTGATGGACATCCTTCGCTTTGCCACGGCGGGAAGCGTCGACGACGGAAAGTCGACCCTCATCGGGCGGCTGCTCTTCGACTCCAAGGCGATCTTCGAAGACCAGCTTGAGGCGGTCGAGCGCACCTCGCGCGACCGCGGCACCGAATACACCGACCTGTCGCTGCTCACCGACGGCCTGCGGGCCGAGCGGGAGCAGGGCATCACGATCGACGTGGCCTACCGCTACTTCGCCACTCCCAGGCGCAAGTTCATCATCGCCGACACCCCCGGGCACATCCAGTACACCCGCAACATGGTCACCGGTGCGTCCACGGCCGACCTGGCGATCGTCCTGATCGACGCGCGCAAGGGCGTGCTGGAGCAGTCACGGCGGCACGCGTTCCTGACGACGCTGCTGCGGGTGCCGCACCTGGTGCTGGCCGTCAACAAGATGGACCTGGTCGACTACTCCCAGGAGCGGTTCGAGGAGATCCGCGAGGAGTTCACCTCGTTCGCCGCGAAGCTGAACGCGCCCGACCTGACGTTCATCCCGATCTCGGCGCTGCACGGCGACAACGTGGTCTCGCGCTCGGAGAACATGCCCTGGTACAACGGCTCCTCCCTGTTGCACCACCTGGAGCACGTGCACATCGCCTCCGACCGGAACCTGGTCGACGTGCGCTTCCCCGTCCAATACGTCATCCGGCCGCAGCGGGCCACCGACCCGGCCCTCCACGACTACCGGGGCTACGCGGGCCAGGTCGCCGGAGGCGTGCTGAAGCCGGGTGACGAGGTCATGCACCTGCCCTCGGGCCTGGTCACCCGGATCGCGTCGATCGACACCTTCGACGGGCCGGTGGAGGAGGCGTTCGCGCCGATGTCGGTGACCCTCCGGCTGGAGGACGACATCGACATCTCGCGCGGCGACATGATCTGCCGTCCGAACAACCAGCCGCACGTCGCCCAGGAGCTGGAGGCGATGATCTGCTGGATGACCGACGCCAGCAAGCTGGGCCCGCGCACCAAGCTGACCATCAAGCACACCACCCGCACGGCGCGGGCTCTGGTCCGCGATCTGCACTACCGGCTCGACGTCAACACCCTGCACCGCGACGAGTCGGCCCAGTCGCTCACCCTGAACGAGATCGGCCGGGTCTCGCTCCGCGTCACCCAGCCGCTGTTCGTCGACGACTACGCGCGAAACCGGCTGACCGGCGGCTTCATCCTCGTGGACGAGGCCACCAGCAACACCGTCGGCGCCGGGATGATCGTCGAAGCCAAGTAGGGCTCCCCGGCCACCCGCCGCGCACCCCACGCCGGCCCCCTCCACCGCCGTCACCACGGGCGGAGGAGGGGGCCGTCGCGCTGTCCGGAGAGGCTGGGAGGGAGCCGGAGACTCCGGACGGGACACGGCAGGGAGACGGTCTGCCCTGGGGAGGGCAGGCGGGACCGGTGGGCTGTGGACGGACGCGGTCTCGGCATGACGTCCCACAGGTAGATCCTTTGTCTGTTCCCTAACCCATTGATTACTCTCCGCGCTATTGTCGGCACGTTCCGTATCCGCTGGGTAAGGATTCGTGCCTGTGTCTGACAGCCCGGCCCCCGCCAGGGTCGTTTTCGTGGGCGGCCTCGGCCGCAGCGGCACCACGCTGCTGGAGCGTCTCCTCGGCGAGGTGCCCGGCATCGCGCCGCTCGGGGAGGTCGTGCACCTCTGGGCCAGAGGCGTGCTGGCGGACGAGGCGTGCGGATGCCGCGAGCCGTTCGGCTCGTGCCCGTTCTGGCGCGAGGTCGGCGAGCGCGCGTTCGGCGGCTGGTCGGAGGCGCTGGCCCACCGGGTGCTGGCGCTCCGCCACCGGGTGGACCGCACCCGCCGCATCCCCACGCTGGCCCAGCTCCTCACCGAGGAATGGCCGGGTGTGCCCGGACGGCCGTCCACGGGGCTGGGGGAGCCGGGCGGGGCCGGACGGCCGTTCCCGGGACTGGCCGAGCTGGGCGGGCACACCGGCGGATGGCCCTCCCCGGGGCTGGCCGAGCTGGGCGAATACGCCGCCGCCCACCGCCGCCTCTACGACGCGGCGGGCGAGGTCGCCGGCTGCCCGATCGTGATCGACTCCAGCAAGCACGCCTCCCTGGCCTTCTGCCTGGCCGCCACCGGAGTCGACGTGCACGTCGTGCACGTCGTGCGTGACCCCCGCGCGGTCGCGCACTCCTGGCACCGGCGGGTCGCCCGCCCCGAGGACGGCCACCCGATGACCCGCTGGTCGCCGGCCCGCACCTCGCTGCACTGGCTGGCCCAGAACCTCAGCCTCGAACTCCTGGGCCGCCGGGGTGTCTCCGTCACCCGGGTCCGCTACGAGGATCTCCTCGGCGCGCCGGTCGACACGCTCCGGCGGGTGGTCGCCAGGATCGGCCTCCGGCCCCGCCTCGACTTCCTCGCCGACGGCGAGGCCGAGCTCTCGGTGGCCCACACGGCCTCGGGCAACCCCATGCGCTTCACGGTCGGCCGGATCGGGCTGACCCCGGACGACGGCTGGCGCACCGCCGCCTCGGCCCGGCACCAACGCCTGGTCACCGCATTGACCTGGCCACTCATGAACAAGTACGGCTATCGCGGGAGGCTCGCGTGAGTCCATCGGTGGGCGTGGTCATCCCCACGAGAGGGCGCAGGCCCGAACAGTTGCGCTCGGCCACGCGTGCCGCGCTCGGCCAGGACCATCCCGGCGCCGTCGAGGTCGTCATCGTCGTCGACGGCGCCGACCCGGCGCTGGTGACCGACCAGGTGGCCGGCCTGCTGGCCCGCCGCGCTCCGGCGGCCCGGCGGGAGCAGACGGCCCCGCGCGGCGTCCGGGTGGTGGCCAACCGGCTCAGCCCCGGCCTGCCGGGGGCGCGTAACACGGGCATCGCGGCGCTCGGCACCGACCTGGTGTCCTTCTGCGACGACGACGACGAGTGGCTGCCCGGCAAGGTCGGCGCCCAGGTCGCCGCGCTGGAGGCCGAGCCGGGCGCGGAGTTCTCCAGCTGCGCCATCGAGGTCGAGTACGGCTCGCGCCGCGTCCCCCGCCTCGCCGGGACCGGCCTGGTCACCCGCGCCGACCTGGTGCGCTCGCGCATGGTGATGGTGCACTCCTCGACGTTCCTGTTCCGGCGCGGCACGCTCTGGGCCGACGAGAGCGCGCCCGGCGGCCAGAACGAGGACTGGGACCTGGCGCTGCGCGCCGCCGCGCGCCACCCGATCGCGCATGTCGACCGTCCTCTGGTACGCGTCCGCTGGGGTGGCTCCCTGTACGCCACCCGTTGGGCCGACCGGATCGCCGGGCTGGAGTGGATGCTCGCCCGGCACCCTGATCTGGCCGTGGATCCGCGCGGCGCGGCGCGGGTCTACGGTCAGCTCGCCTTCCACCACGCCGCCCTCGGCCGGCGGCGGGAGGCGGGCCGCTGGGCCTGGCGGGCCTTCGCCGCGCGGCGCGGCGAACTCCGCGCGCCGATCGCGCTCGCCGTGGCGGCGGGCCTGGTCTCGGCGCAGACCGTGCTCAGCACGTTGCACCACCGCGGGCACGGCATCTGATGGCGTTCAGGACCGTCCATGAGACGTTGAGCGTCCCGCGCCAGCGGTCGCGGCCGGACAGGGCCACCCGCAGGCGGCTGCGCCGCAGGGTGCAGGTGGCGGGGCTGGCGATCGACCCGATGACCGAGGGCGAGGTCGTCGACCACGTGGTCGCCGCGTTGAAACGCGGCGAGGGCGGCCACCTCGTCACTCCGAACGTGGACATCACCTGGGCCGCCGCCCGTGACCCCGAGGCGCGCGGGATCATCGAGGGGGCCGATCTCGTGGTGGCCGACGGCATGCCGCTGGTGTGGGCGGCGAAGCTGCTCGGCACGCCCGTCCCCGCCCGGGTCACCGGCGCCGACCTGATCTGGTCCCTGGCCGAGGCCGCCACCTTCTACCGCTACCCGATCTACCTGCTGGGTGGCCCGCCGGGAGTGGCCAGGCAGGCGGCCGAGCGCTTGACCGCCCGCCATCCGGGGCTGCTCGTCGCCGGGACCGACACCCCGCCGTACGGGTTCGAGACCAGCGACGAGGGTTACGCGGAGGTCCGGGACGCCGTGGTGGCCGCCGGGCCCCGGCTGGTCTTCGTCGGACTGGGCTTCCCCAAGCAGGACCGGCTCATCGCGGCGCTCCGCAAGGACCTGCCCGGCACCTGGTTCGTCGGGTGCGGTTCGGCCATCGCCTTCGCGGCCGGCGCGGTCCGCCGGGCGCCCCGGTGGATGCAGGGAGCCGGGCTGGAGTGGCTCTTCCGGCTGCTCAACGAGCCCGGCCGGCTGGCCCGCCGGTATCTGCTCCACGATCTGCCGTTCGCGCTCTGGCTGCTCACCGCCTGCCTGCTGCGCCGCCTGTTCTCCTGAGCTCCCGAGGCCGGCCTGTTCTCCCGAGGCCGGCCCGCTCCCGGAGACAGCCCGTTCTCCGGGCGCCGCCCGTGCCGGCCGTGCTCATGGGCGCAGGCGGCCGGACGCGCCGGACAGCGCCCCTGGGGGCGGCCGCGGCGACCGTGGGTCAGCGGGCGGCCAGCTCCGTGACCCGGTGGATCTCCTCCGGGGTCAGCCGTCCGGCTGCGGTGGCCAGTGCCTGGCGGGAGTCCATCGGCCGGTAGGCGGTGCGGGACAGGCCGCTCCAGGCGAAGCCGCCGGTGCCGGTGGCGGCTGAGGTGCAGGCGCGGGAGATGCGCTTCCCGGCGCGGTCGGACCAGCTCAGGCCCGACCACTCATACAGCCGGCGGAAGCCCCGCTGCGGGTCGGCGGCCAGATCCTCGTAGCGGGCCAGCAGGATCCCCGGATGGCGCGCGGCCAGGTCGGCGGCGACGGTCCGGGCCGCGCGCCACAGGGCGACGGCCTTGACGACCCGGTCCTGGCAGCCGACCAGCGGGCGCAGCTCCTCCAGGTGCGGGTGGTCGCGGACCAGCAGCGGCTGTTCGAGCAGCTCGTGGAAGTAGACCGTCCAGCCGAGCCGCTGCCAGCTCCCGACGAACGACACCGGGTCGCGGACCAGGATCACCACCCGGCAGCCGAGCCGCTCGGCGAACCAGCCGGCCGAGAACAGCGCGAACGGGTCGTCCAGCAGCGCACGGCGCCCGGCCAGCCGGCCGAGCGTGAACGCCGTGCCGTAGCGGACCATCCTCGCCAGGTCGTACGGCGAGCGGTTGCGGCGCAGCTCGGCCAGGAACCTGTAGCGCAGCGCGACGGTGTCGGCGAAGGCAGGTAGCCAGTGGCCGTCGTTGTCCGGGCAGATGTACTGGAAACGGTGGGTGACCCGGGCGTTGAGCACCCCGGGACTCTGCCCGGGCGGATGCTGGGGGTTCAGCGGCTCGTTGACGTAGACCAGCTCGCCGCCGGCCGCGAGCATCTTGCCCGTCCAGCTCGTCCCGCTCCGGGGCAGCCCGGTCACCAGCACCGGCGTCATCGCGCCCGCCACGTTCTCAGAGCGGCCCGGCTGTGGACGCCGAAGGGGCGCAGGCCGTATCGGCGGTGGATCAGCCACAGCGGCAGCAGGTTCTTGACCAGCATGCCCCCGGCCCAGCCGAGGGCGGCTCCGGACGCCCCGCAGGCGGGGATCAGCAGCGCGTCCAGCGTCAGGGTCACCGCGATGGCGGCGGCGAGGACGGCCAGGCTCGGACCGGTGTGTCCGGCGGCGGTCAGCACCACGTCGACCATGCCGCAGGCGGTGGCGAGCATCATCGTCGCGGCCAGCACGAGCGCCACCGGGACGCCGGAGGCGTAGCCGTCGCCGAACAGGCCGAGCAGCCACGGCGCGAGCGCGGCGTAACACAGCCAGAGCGGCCAGGTCAGCAGGGTGAGCCACATGGTGGTCGACTGGTAGAGCTCACGGGCGCGCGCCAGGTCGCCCTCGGCCAGCGCGCGCACCAGCCTCGGCTGCACGGCCTGAGCCAGCCCCTGGTTGACGAGCTGGCCCACGACCTTGAACCGGGTGGCGGCGGTGTAGACGGCGGCCTCGGCCGGTCCGGCGAGCACCGCCACGATCACGATGTCGAGCCGCTGGAACACCGCCTGGATCGCGGCGGCCATCGACCGGGGCCAGGTGTAGCGCCACAGGTCGTGCGCGGTCCCCGGCAGGTAGGGGCCGCACGGCAGCCGCCGGCGCAGCCAGAGCGCCGACAGCAGCAGGACCGGCAGGGAGGGCAGGGCCCAGGCCGCCGCGAGCAGCGGCACCGACTCCGCGCCCGCCAGCACCACGGCCGAGACCAGCAGGAGCTGGCCCACCGGCTGGAGCACGCCGTCCAGCAGCACGGTCGGCCGCATCGCGCCGAACCCGCGGGAGGCGGCCACCACGACGTCGGCGCACACCAGCACCGGCAGCGCCGCGGCCAGCACCAGGACCGTGGGGTCGGGGGAGACGGACAGCGCCGTCGCCCCGGCGGCCAGCGAGAGCGCCCCGACCGGGACGAGCGCCGCGCGGACGTAGCCGGAGGTGCAGCGGTAGCCGAACGGCCGGGACCGGGCGATGAAGTAGATCAGCCCGCTGCCGGCGTCCAGCCGCAGGATCCCGGCGGTCATCAGGCACAGCGCGGTCGCCGCGAAGAAGGCGCCCGCGACCTCCTGACCGGCTCCCCGGACGACCAGCACGACCACCCCGAACTGCGCGGCGGCGCCGATCCCGGCCCCGGCCACCCCGGCCAGCCCGCCCCGTGCCAGGCCGCTCAGGCGGGGCGGGGTCAGCGTCACCATGTCGGCTCCTCCTCGTCCGGCGGGAGCGGCCGGGCCGAGGCCGGTGCTCCCCTGTCGGCTCCGCGCCGGCCGGCGGCGGGCCGGGGCGGGGTCAGCGTCGCCATGTCGGCTCCGCGCCGAGCCACGGGGTCAGCAGGGCGTCGGACTCCTCGAAGTGGTCGGCCAGCTCGCGGCGGAGCGAGTCGGGCATCGGCGCGGGCCGGGGCCGGGCGTTGTGCCGCTCGAACACCGGGTCGCCGATGTGCGGCAGTCCGAGGAACTCCAGCACCCGGTCGTAGACGACCTCCGGCCCGGCGAAGAAGCGCCCGCTGTCCAGGACGAGCAGCCGGTCCCGGCCGATCAGCGGCTCCAGCGGGGCGAGCTGCTCGGCGTAGCGCCCCCTGGCCAGGTAGGCGTGGTGGCGGTGGGCGTGGTTCACCGAGTGCGGGGCGGCGCGCAGCCCCTCCACCGCCCCGGCCAGCCGGCTCTCCTCCAGCTCCACGGCCCTGGCGAAGGAGGTCTCGGTCTCGAAGCCCCGGGCCACCTCGTGGGCGTGGGCGGAGAAGGCGCGCTCCACCGGATCGCGGACCAGCACGATCACCTTCACGCCCGGCAGGTCCCAGGCGATCCGGGGGCAGGCGAGCGGATGGAACAGGTAGTAGGGCGAGGACTCGAAGGCCAGCGGGCGGCAGCCGTACCGGCGGGCCAGCCGGGAGGCCGTGGCCCGCAGCGGGAAGTGCGCGCGATACCACGACAGGCCCCGGTCGTAGGCCACGTCGAAGTAGTGGACGCCCTTGTGGAAGACGGGCTTGAGGATCAGCGGGTGCTGGGCCAGCGCCCGGTAGAGCGAGGTGGTGCCGGAGCGTTGCGCCCCGGCGATCAGGAAGGAGGGCAGCATCCGGCTCCCGGAGGTGAGGCGCCCGGCGGTCCGCGACACGGCGTGGACGGAACGCTTCAGCCTGGGCTTCACGTCAGGGCCTCCTGGAAGTCGACGACGGGGTTGAGCCAGTGGCCGGGTGGGCCGAGCGGGGTGTGGCCGTCGGCCGCGTGCCGGTCGGCCAGCGTGATCAGGTAGCGGATCGCGGTCAGCCTGGCCTCGGCCGCCGACAGCCCGAACGGCGCCAGGACCGGCAGGGCCTGCGCCAGGCAGGCCCGGGCGGCGGTCACCGGGGCGGCGCGGCGCAGGGCGCGCTGGAAGAAGTGGTGGACGGCGTCGAAGCCGAGCGGCACCCCGGTGGCGAACCGCTCCCAGTCCCAGACCAGCAGCCGCCCGTCGGCCCCGCGCGCGATGTTCCACGGCGCGAAGTCGCCGTGCCAGGCGTGCTCGGGGCCGGAGATCCGGCTGATCTCGCCGACCGCGTCGACGAGCAGGTCCGCGGGGATCCGGCCCCGCCGTACCGGCAGCGGGCTCAGCGCGAGCACCGACAGCCCGCGCCAGGACCCGTGGTGCAGCACGGCCGGTGGGACGACGGTCTTCAGCGGCACGCCGGCGAGCAGGTCGAGCGTCCGCGCCTCGTCGGCGATGAGCTCGCGGGCCCGGTCGGTGTCGCCGATCTTCACGTAGGCGGCCAGCCCGTCCGGGGCGTGGGCCTCCAGGATCGGCTTGCGGTTGACCCGCCGGGCGGGCCGGACGTGCAGCACGGCCCTGATGGGGGTGCCCAGCGCCTCGCTGAGGTAGGTCTCGATCGTGGCCTCCCCGGACGGGACCATGATCTTCCCGCCGGGGTGCCACCACGCGCGGGGGACCAGCCTGCGGGGGAGCAGCGGGTGGGGGAGCACGCTGTACGGCCGGGCCCGGCCGGGCCCGGGGAACAGCAGGTCGAGGGTCTCGCCGAGGTAGCGCAGCCGGGCGCGGGCGTCGTTCATGTGGCCCTGCTCGCCATCGAGTTCCTCCAGAGCAGCGCGAATGAGATGAGATACAGGCTGAGCGGCGTGACCAGCCCGTCGTAGACGAACATGTAGAGGAGGGTGAGGATCATCACCAGGACCCCGGCCAGGCCGATCGGGCTCCGGTCGCGCCAGTGGCGGCGGACGGCCCCGGCGAAGAAGGCCACGTAGAGCGCGGCTCCGACGAACCCCTGCGTGATCATCAGGTGCCAGAGCTGGCCGTCGCTGCCCAGCGGCGGGTGGCCGCAGGTGTCGCACCAGCCGGTCTTGCCGGTGGTGATGGTGCGGTGGTTGCCCGTCGCGTTGCGGGTGTTGCCGTAGCCGATGATCGGCGAGGTGTTCGCCGCGGCGACGGTCGCCGACACGGTGAAGGCGCGGATGTCGTTGCTGTGCGGGCTGTCCAGCCGCTGGGCCACCATCGTCTGCAGCGGGCTGAGGAAGAACACCAGCGCCCCGCAGGCGGCGGCGGCGCAGACCGTGACACGGGCCTTCGTGCCCAGCCGCAGGAACAGGTAGGCGGTTGTGACGCCCAGGCCGATCCAGAGGCCGCGATTGAGGGAGTAGACGATCGGGACGGCGGCCAGCGCGATCAGCGGGGCGACGGCCAGGCGCCTGCGCGGCCCGCCGTACACCCACCAGCCGACCACGAACCAGATGAGCAGCACCGAGACGTTGCTGCCCCAGGCGTTGGCCCATTCGAACGGGGCCTCCGGGCGCGGGGAGGCGTGGCCGAGGACCTTCTGCACCTGGGCGGTGGTGGGGTGGATCAGGTTGTGGACGAAGGAGTTGCCGCTGATCCAGCGGGGCAGGAGCTGCTCGACCGGCGAGGTGAAGCCGGCCTGCGGGGCGAGCACGCCCAGCAGGCCGCCCGCGACCGTCGTGACGAACAGCACGCCGAGCATCCGCACCAGGGTGAGCTGCGGCAGCTCCCGCTCGGTCAGGTTGCCCAGGTAGAGCACCATGATCATCAGGGAGACGTAGAGGAGCAGGCGCATCAGGTAGCCGATCACCCGCCCGGCGCCGAGCTCGCCGTAGGTGCCCGGCGGCATCTCGCCGAGCATGAGCGCGCTGACCAGGTAGCCCGCCAGCAGCAACAGCCAGAGGCCGGACCCGCGCGGCGCCCTGATCGGCCGCCGCCGCCACAGGACCAGCGCCATCGGCGGGGCCAGCACGATCACCGACAGCCCGCCGAAGCCCAGCGCCCACCAGAGGGGGTAGCCGACCAGGAGCGCGGCGATCGGCCAGGCCGCCGAGTGGAGGCCCCGCACGAGGGTCACGAGGGGAAGACCATCTTGTCGGCCGCGGGCGGGTGCGGCGGCAGCGGCGGCCGGGAGGCCTGGGGCGGGGCCGGCGCGGGCCGCCCCCCGGTGACGGGGTAGGCCGTCCGGTCGGAGGGGCCGGGAGCGACGGCGTGGGCCGTCCCGCCGGCGGAGGCGGAGGTGGAGGTGGGAGCGGGGACGGGAGCGGCGACGGGGGCAGGAGCGGAGGCGGGGCGGGCCCGGCCGGTCTTGGAGACCCGGCCCGCCGCGGAGGCCCGGCCGGACTTCCGGACCCGGCCGGGCTTCGGGGCCTTGCCGCTCTCCGCCGCCCGGCCGCCGGATACGGCCGGGGGGCCGTCCGGCGGGGTGGCGACCGCGCCGATCACGGGGATCCCGCGCTCGCCCAGCCGCCGTACGGCCTGCGCCACGTCGCGCGAGGACGTCCCCGGCACGGTGACCAGCAGCACGGCGCTCCCCGCGACCGCCAGCTCGCCGATCTCCTCCCCGGTGACGAGGTCGAGGCCGGTCAGGCGCCTGACGTCGGAGCGCCCGCGGATCCTGGTGTCGAGCCGGTCGCGGAGCCAGGCGGCGCCGGTCCCGGCGAGCAGGCCGATCATGAGGCCGCTGCCGAGGTGGAGGGGCGGGCTGGGAGCGGTCGGCTCGGCCGGGGCGACCGCGTCGCTGATCACCGATCCCGGGGTGACGGCGACGGTCTTGAGCGCGTCGTATCTGAGGGTGAGGCTGGAGATCTGCCGGCTGAGCATGTTCTGCCGCTGCAGCGCGACGGTCCGCTCCGCCGTGCCCCTCGCCAGCCCGGGCAGCGTGTCCGCCACCGTGACCAGCGACGCGTTGACCTGTTTGAGCTTGGTGAGGAGCGCCTTGAGCTGGACGTCCAGCGCCTGGGTGGCGGACTCGTCCCGGTGGGCCAGGTAGGCCCGGGCGTAGGCGTCGGCCCCCGCCGCGGCGGCGCGCGGGTCGGCGGCGGTGTAGGAGATCTCCAGGACCGAGGTGTTGGGCGGCACGGAGACCTCGACGGGGCCCGGGGTGCTCTTGAGCGTGGCCCGGGCCTTCCCGGCGACCACCGCGGACTGGGCGATCTGGGCCTCGGTGTCGAGGTTGAGCGGCTCGCGCTGCCGGCTGGTGACCTGGTTGGTCTGCTCCGGCAGGCCCGTCGGGGAGACCAGCACCTGCGCGGAGGCGGTGTAGGAGGGCGGGGTGAGCCGGAGCAGGGCGGCGCCGCAGCCGGTCCCGGCCGCGAGGAAGAACAGCAGGATCGGCCACCTGCGGCGGATGAGGGAGGCGTAGTCCGCCAGCTCTCCGCCGGAGCGGTGGACCGGGGCGTCCGGCGGCAGGCTCATACGGTGAGGTCCCTTTCGGGCGGCATCGGCGCTTGAGAACCCTAGGAACTATAGGTCGGCCCGCCATTTCTCCGGTCCAATACACAAGATTTTCTTCAGATTGATCCGGCTAATCACGGTGCGATAACTAGCGTTTATCCGATATTTCCCCACACCTTTCGGGTGGGCTCCGGCACGGAGTGGCAAAGTGCGTGACGTGGCACGTCCAGGAGGTGGGAAAGTGGGCTCCGGGTAAAGTCGGGAAACGTGCATGGGAGCATCAGTGAGGGACCGTTGCATCGGATAAATGCCGCTTTAGGGATATTGTCCCGCAAGGACAGAATCGCCGGTGCGGCGCTGGCGCTGGCCCTGGGAATGAGCGCGTGCGGCCGGCCCCCCGTGGTCTCCGAAGAGCCGTCCGAGCGCGTCACGGCCCGGACCGGCGGCCTGCCGGGCACCCGTCCGTCGGCGTCCGCCTGTGAGGTGACCGCCAAGCTCATCCCCTCGTGCGGGGCGTGGTGGGGGGTCGCGCCGGAGATCTTCACCGGCCTGCCTCCCCGGCGAGCGCTGGAGCGGGCCGAGGAGCGCATGGGCCGTCCGGCCGGCATCATGCACCTCTATCACCGGGGCCCGGAGCTCTTCCCGACCCGGGAGGAGCGGAAGATCGCGCGAGACCCCGGCGGCCGCAGGCTCCTGCTGATCAACTGGAAGCCGTCCTCCGACCGCACCTGGGCGGAGATCGCCGCAGGCGCGCTGGACCGGCGGATCGACCGGCTGGCCGGCCATGTCAGGAAGACCTTCCCCGAGAGGTTCTTCCTGACCGTCCACCACGAGCCGGAGGACGACGTGCGGGAGGACCCGGACTCGGGGATGACCGCCGAGGACTACTCCGCGATGTTCCGGCACGTGGTGCTGCGCCTGCGGCAGCGCGGCGTCACGAACGCGGTCACGGTCATGACCTACATGGGCGCGCCCAACTGGGCGGCCAAGCCCTGGTTCGAGCGGCTCTACCCCGGTGACGACGTGGTCGACTGGGTGGCGATGGACCCCTACGTCGACGGCCGGGTGCACACCTTCGACGGACTGGTCAACAAGACACGCGAGGAGTCCGCCGGGTGGCCCGGGTTCTACCGCTGGATGCAGTCGCGCTTCCCGGGGAAGCCCATCATGATCGCCGAGTGGGGCGTGTTCGAGCGCCACGGCCAGCCCGGGTTCAAGGAGTCGTTCTTCTCCTCGGTCCGCCGGGAGATGCGCGACTATCCGCAGATCAAGGCGCTGGTCTACTTCGACTCACCGCGCGCCCCGCGAGGGGACACCCGTTTCGACACCACCGCCGGCGGCCTGAGATCCTTCTCCGACCTCGCCGGCGACCCCTACCTCCAGGCCACCGCGGTCCCTGAGAAGTGACCATCCGGCGGCCCCGGCCGCCACGGCGCCGGCCAGGATCCAGAGCGTGGCGGTGTTGCCCACGCCGAGGAGCTTCAGCGCCGACGCCAGCAGCACCACCGCCAGCAGCGCCCGGATGACTCCGCCGGGCGCCCAGGCCGAGATCCGCGCGCCCAGATAGACGCCGGGGATCGAGCCGGCCAGCAGCGAGGCGGTGACGTCGAGCTGGAAGTCGCCGAACAGCAGGTGCCCGAGCGCGGCCGAGACGACCAGCGGGACGGCCTGGACCAGGTCGGTGCCGACGAGCTGGTTGGCCTTCAGTGCGGGATAGAGCGCGAGCAGCGCCACGATGATCAGGGACCCCGAGCCCACGGACGAGATGCCGACGACCAGGCCACCGACCGTACCGACCAGTAAGGTCGGAAATGGGCGCACGACGATCTCACCGAGGTCCGCCGAGACGCCCCCCTCGCGGCGTGCGAGCCAGGCCTTGGCGACCAGCCCCGCGACGGCCAGCAGCAGCGCGACGCCCAGGGCGTATTTGATCGTCTGCTGGATCTGCTCGCCGTCCCCGAAGGCCCGGGCCACCAGCACCCCGCAGAAGGCCGCCGGCACCGAGCCCGCGCACAGCCAGCCGACCAGCCGCAGGTTGACCGTGCCCCGCCGCATGTGGACGGCCCCGCCCACCGGCTTCATCACGGCCGAGGCGACCAGGTCGCTGGAGACGGCCGCCAGGGGCGGCACGTTGAAGAACAGCATCATCATCGGCGTCATCAGCGCGCCGCCGCCCATGCCGGTCAGGCCGACGACGATCGCGACGAGGAACGACCCCGCGGCCAGGGGGAAGTCGATGTCCACGGGCCGTTATCCCTTCTCTTCTCGTCTCGCTCGCCGTGCCGGTCCGTCATCCCGGCGGGCCCGTCGTCTCAGCGGGCCCGTCGCCTCAGCGGACCCACCCGCCCTGGACCAGGGGGTCGAGCACCTGCTGGACGGCCCGCTCCACGCTGATCGAGGTGGTGTCGATGACCAGGTCGGCGTCGTCGGGCTCCTCGTAGGGGTCGGAGACGCCGGTGAACTCGGGGATGAGCCCGGCCCTGGCCTTGGCGTAGAGCCCCTTGCGGTCGCGGCGCTCGCACTCGGCCAGCGGGGTGGCCACGTGGACCAGCAGGAAGTCGGCGCCGACGGCCTCGACCATCGCGCGGACCTCGTCGCGGGTGGCGGCGTAGGGGGCGATGGGGGCGCAGATCGCCAGCCCGCCGTGCCTGGCGGCCTCGGCGGCGACGAACCCGATCCGGCGGATGTTGAGGTCGCGGTCCTGCTTGGAGAAGCTCAGCCCCGCCGACAGCAGGTGACGGACCACGTCGCCGTCGAGGTAGGTGATCGTGCGGCTGCCGCGCTCCAGCAGCGCGTCTCTCAGCCCGCGGGCGACGGTGGACTTGCCGGAGCCCGACAGGCCGGTGAAGAAGACCACCAGCCCCCGCCGGTGCGGCGGCCCGGGGAGCGTCACCGGCTCGGGGCCGGCCAGGTGCTCGGTCGCGCCGTAGGCCTCGGCCACGTGCTCGCGCAGCTCCAGGTCGATGCTGGGCTCCTCGCGGGGGGCGAGCGGCACCACGGCCACCACGGTGCCGTCGGGCAGCAGGTCGCGGGCCTTGAGAGCGGCGCGGACCACCGCGGGGCCGCCCTCGCCGAAGGCCAGCGGGAGCAGCAGGACGGCCGCGCCCAGCTCCTCGGCGGTCGCCTTGATCTCCGCCAGGTCGTCCAGCGGTCCGCGCATCGTGACCGCCAGCACCTCCCGGCCGGCCAGCTCCGCGCGGACCTCCGCCGGGGTGCGGCGCAGCCGGGCGAACGGCCCGTGCTCGGGCGCGTCGAGGGCCTCCACCGGGCCGGCGACGTGACCGTCCCGCCGGTCGGTGACGGTCAGCACGGCCAGTGCCACGCCCTCGGGGTCGCGCAGCGTGATCCGGTCACCGGGGACGGCGGGGTGGTCGTCGGGCAGGGCGAACGTCACGGGCGCGGGCCACGGGGTGCCGTCGGCCAGGGTGCCGTGCTCGGCCACGGCGTGTGCGTCCGCCGAGCTCAGGAAGCCCGTCAGCGGCTGGAAGGCGCCAGAGAGCAGCAGCTCCAGATCGGCCAGCTCGCGCGCGTCGGGGGTCCACTCGAAAGGCGCCGTCATCTGCTCCACAATCCCGATCGAATTAGTCGGATTTCGTCAGCTTACCTACTCCGTCTCCCCCGCACCAGCCCGCCGACTCTCAGATCAGCCGGGCGAAGTGGCTGTGGGGTTTGCGGATGACCATGATGATCTCATCGTGCGAGGCGGGCCACCGTCCCCTGGAGAAGGTCTCCATCGCCGAGCAGGCGGCGCGGGCCAGCCTGCCCAGCGGCCCCCTCAGCGCCGGTCCGCTCGTGGCCGAGGTGTCGTCGGTCACCATGAGCCCGCGCGTCAGGCAGAAGGAGTGCATCCCCTCGCGCGAGGTGATCTGTCCGTAGAAGGGAGGCAGCGGGCCCACGGTGCCGGAGGGGGCGAACCTGTGCCACAGCGTCCGCCGCAGCGCCGCGGGCAGCAGCCGGTCGCACGCCCCGTAGGCCGAGGCCCGGTCGCGCATCTGCAGCAGCAGCAGCCCGCCCGGCCGCAGCCCGGTGAGCAGCCGGTCGAGCACCAGCTCGGGATGCTCGATCCGCTCCAGCAGGAACGACACGTGGACGATGTCGAAGGAGCGCGGCGGCACCGGCACCGACCGCAGGTCCCCCAGCGCCCAGGAGTCGAGATCCTTGCGCGCGGACGTGCTGGCCCGCAGGGCCGGCAGGTCCTCGTCGATCCCGATGACCCGCGCCTCCATCTGGTCCAGCTCCAGCTCCAGCGGCTCGGGCCACCCGCATCCGGCGATCAGGACGTCGAGTCGCCGGCCCGACTGGCCCGTCCACTGCTCACGGATCCGCCGGCTGAACATGTCGTCTCGCGTGACGACCGACCGTACCTCTGACATATGACTAAGAGTAGTCAACTCAACACGATTCGTCGCGCATTTCCCCCTCCTCACAGAAGTGATCTCCCTACGGGAGAGGGTCCCCGGGCAAGTAGCCTTGGGGGGTACCCCCCGTGCCGCACCGGCCGGGGGCCTGTCGTGTTGCCGTCGTGGGGCTGTGGGCGAATCTGATGAGCCTTTCCGGACTGCTGGACCTTGTCGCCGGGGAGCCGAAGCTGGCTTCCGTTCTTGAGGACGTCCGAGGGGGAGACTCCTCCGACGGGTCGATGATCGCGCCGCCCGCGCTGCGGCCGTTCACCGTGGCCGCGCTGGCCCGGGAGGGGGCCAAGAACGGGGGCCGGGCCGTTCTCGCGGTGACCGCCACCGGGCGCGAGGCCGAGGACCTCGCCGCGGCGCTCACCAGCCTCCTCGACCCCGGCACGATCGCCGTCTTCCCGGCCTGGGAGACGCTGCCGCACGAGCGCCTGTCGCCGCGCAGCGACACCGTGGGCCAGCGGCTCGCCGTACTGCGCAGACTGGCCCACCCGGTCGAGGGCGACGCCGCGGCGGGCCCGCTGCAGGTGATCGTCGCGCCGGTCCGGGCGGTGCTCCAGCCGATCGTGCGGGGCCTGGGCGACCTGCGGCCGGTACGGCTGCGCGCCGGGGACGACGCCGACCTCGAAGACGTCGTCCACAGGCTCGTCGAGAACGGCTACAACCGGGTCGACATGGTGGAGAAGCGCGGTGAGGTGGCCGTCCGGGGCGGCCTGCTGGACGTCTTCCCGCCCACCGAGGAGCATCCGCTGCGGCTGGAGTTCTGGGGCGACAGCGTCGAGGAGATCCGCTGGTTCAAGGTCGCCGACCAGCGGTCGCTGGAGGTGGCCGAGGAGGGGCTGTTCGCGGCCCCCTGCCGCGAGCTGCTGCTGACGGAGGAGGTCAGGGAGCGGGCGCGGGAGCTCGCCGAGCGGTATCCGGCGCTGGCGGAGATCCTGGACCAGCTCGCCGAGGGCGTCCCGATGGAGGGCATGGAGGCGTTCGCGCCGGTGCTCGCCGGGGAGATGGACCTGCTCGTCGACCACCTGCCGGCGCAGGCGGCGGTGTTCGTGTGCGACCCCGAGCGCATCCGCGGCCGCGCCGACGAGCTGGTGCGGACCAGCCAGGAGTTCCTGGAGGCGTCCTGGATCAACGCGGCCTCCGGGGGAGAGGCGCCGATCGACCTGGAGGCGGCGGCGTTCCGCACGCTGGAGGAGGTCCGCGACCACGCCCGGGAGCTCGGCCAGCCCTGGTGGTCGATCGCGCCGTTCGGCGGCGACGGCCCCGGCGACGGGCTGGTCCTGCAGGCGCGCGAGTCGGAGGCCTACCGCGGCGACACCCAGCGGGCCCTGGGCGACATCAAGGGCTGGCTGGAGGAGGGCAAGGTCGTCGTGCTGCTCAGCGAGGGCCACGGCCCCGCGGAGCGGATGGTCGAGCTGCTCAAGGGCGTGGACCTGCCCGCCCGGCTGGAGCGCGCGCTCGACCGGGCACCGGACGCGAAGGTCGTCCACGTCAGCACCGGCCTGATCGAGCACGGCTTCGTCAGCCCCGGACTGGCCGTGCTGACCCACCTGGACCTGGTCGGGCAGAAGGCCTCCACCAAGGACATGCGGCGGCTGCCCTCCAAGCGGCGCAACATGGTCGACCCGCTCCAGCTCAAGGTCGGCGACCACGTGGTGCACGAGCAGCACGGCGTGGGCCGCTACATCGAGATGGTGCAGCGGACCGTGCAGGGCGCCACCCGCGAATACCTGGTGATCGAATACGCCAAGGGCGACCGGCTCTACGTGCCGACCGACCAGCTCGACGAGGTCACCCGCTACGTCGGCGGCGAGTCGCCCACGCTCAACCGGATGGGCGGCGCCGACTGGGCCAAGGCCAAGACCAAGGCGAAGAAGGCGGTCAAGGAGATCGCCGGGGAGCTGATCCGGCTCTACTCCGCCCGGATGGCCTCGCCCGGGCACGCCTTCGGGCCCGACACGCCGTGGCAGCGGGAGATGGAGGACGCCTTCCCCTACGCCGAGACCGGCGACCAGCTGGAGGCCATCGACGAGGTCAAGCGCGACATGGAGCGCGGAGTCCCGATGGACCGGCTGGTCTGCGGCGACGTCGGCTACGGCAAGACCGAGATCGCGGTGCGGGCGGCGTTCAAGGCGGTGCAGGACGGCAAGCAGGTGGCGGTGCTGGTGCCGACCACGCTGCTGGTCCAGCAGCACCTGTCCACCTTCGCCGAGCGGTTCTCCGGGTTCCCGCTGAACGTCAGGCCGATGTCGCGCTTCCAGACCGACTCCGAGGTCAAGGCGACGCTGGAAGGGCTGCGCGAGGGCTCGGTGGACGTGGTGATCGGCACGCACCGGCTGTTCTCGCCGGAGGTCAGGTTCAAGGAGCTGGGTCTGATCATCATCGACGAGGAGCAGCGCTTCGGCGTCGAGCACAAGGAGGCCATGAAACACATGCGGACCCAGGTCGACGTGCTGGCCATGTCCGCCACGCCGATCCCGCGCACGCTGGAGATGGGGCTGACCGGCATCCGCGAGATGTCGACGATCCTCACCCCACCGGAGGAGCGGCACCCGATCCTGACCTTCGTCGGCCCCTACGACAACAAGCAGATCGGCGCCGCGATCCGGCGCGAGCTGATGCGCGACGGCCAGGTCTTCTTCGTCCACAACCGCGTCTCCAGCATCAACAAGGTCGCGGCCATGCTGCGCGAGCTCGTGCCCGAGGCCCGGATCGCCGTCGCGCACGGCCAGATGAACGAGCACCAGCTCGAAAAGATCATGGTGGGCTTCTGGGAGCGCGACTTCGACGTGCTGGTCTCCACCACGATCGTCGAGTCCGGCCTCGACGTGCCCAACGCCAACACGCTGATCGTGGACCGGGCCGACAACTACGGCCTGTCCCAGCTCCACCAGCTCCGCGGCCGGGTCGGCCGGGGCCGCGAGCGCGGCTACGCCTACTTCCTGTACCCGCCGGAGAAGCCGCTCACCGAGACCGCCCACGAGCGCCTGGCCACCATCTCCCAGCACACGGAGATGGGCGCGGGCATGTACGTCGCGATGAAGGACCTGGAGATCCGCGGCGCGGGCAACATCCTGGGCGCCGAGCAGTCGGGCTTCATCGCGGGCGTCGGCTTCGACCTCTACGTGCGGATGATGGCCGAGGCCGTGCAGGAGCAGAAGGCCAAGCTGTCCGGCGGCACGGCGGAGGAGGAGCGGCCGGAGGTCAAGGTCGAGCTGCCGATCAACGCGCACATCCCGCACGACTACGTGACCTCCGAGCGGCTGCGCCTGGAGGCGTACAAGCGGATCGCCGGGATCGACGCCGACGTCCAGATCGCCGAGGTGCGCGACGAGCTCGTCGACCGGTACGGCAGGCCGCCCCAGGAGGTGGAGAACCTGCTGGAGGTCGCCCGCTTCCGGATCCGCGCCCGCCGGGCGGGGCTGACCGACGTCACGCTGCAGGGCCAGCACATCAGGTTCGCTCCGGTCTCGCTCAGGGACTCCCAGCAGGTCAGGCTCCAGCGCCTGTACCCGAAGGCGCTGCTGAAGCAGGCGAGCGGTACGTTGCTGGTGCCCGTGCCCAAGACCAGGCCGCTCGGCGGTCAGCCGCTGCGCGACCTGGAGCTGCTCAAGTGGTGCGGCGACCTGGTCCAGGCGATGTTCCTGGAGAACGTGCCGGTAAAATGAGCGGCGTTGTCGTGAAGGGATCGCATGTGAAGTCGACTCGAGTGCGTGTCATCCTGGCGGTCGCCGCCGCGGGTGTCGCGCTGACCGCCTGCTCTGCGGAGCAGGCCGGCGCCGCCGCCATCGTGGGCGGGGAGCGGATCAGCTCCAGCCAGCTGGACAGCAACGTGCGGGAGTTCGAGGCGGCGCTGGCCAAGGCCAACGTCTCCGCCTCGCAGCTGCAGTTCCCCGGCAGCGTCCCGCAGGTCGTGCTCTTCCAGCTGGCCACCGCCAAGCAATACACCAAGGTGGCCGAGAGCAAGGGCATCACGGCCACCGAGGCCGAGGTCGACCAGCTCATCACCTCCACCGGCGGCCTGGCCCAGTACGAACAGCAGATGCTCCAGCAGGCCGTGGCGCCCTCGCACCTGCGTGACTTCACCCGGGCGAAGCTGATGATCACCAAGCTGATGGCCAAATACGGCGGCGGCAGCGACCAGGCGGCCCTCCAGCGGGGCCAGCAGCAGGCGATCAAGGACCTGGAGTCCGTGAAGATCACCTGGAACCCGCGCTACGGCAAGATCAACGCGCAGCCGAGCCAGGAGCAGCCGAGCCTCTTCCTCGACAGCGGCCGCTTCGGCGCGAGCTCCGCCGTGGCCGCGCCGCAGCAGTAACCTCGGTGGCATGCCCCTGATCGTCGTCACCACCTCGCCCCGGGTCGCCCCGGGGCTGCTCAGCCGCCGCGCGTGGCAGGTTCTCGAGGAGGGGCCGGTGCGCACCGGGTCGGCCGGTCATCCGTACCTGCCCTACCTCGCCGAGGCCGGGGTCGCCGTCGAGGTCGTGACGCCGGACCCGGCCGCCCTGGTCCGGGAGGCGTGCGCCGGGACCGTCGTGTGGCTGGAGGCCGACGAGGCGCTGATGCGCTCCATCGGCTACGCCGCGGTGGCGCTCGACGACCCGCCGGTGATCGAGGTCGTGCCGGGCTCCTACGACCTGCCGGGGGCGAGGCTGCTGGATCTGGTCGCGGTGATGGACCGGCTCCGGACCGAGTGCCCGTGGGACGCCAAGCAGACCCACGAGTCGCTGGTGCCCTACCTCCTCGAAGAGGCCTACGAGGTGCTGGAGACCATTGAGGAGGGCGACTACGCGGCCCTGCGCGAGGAGCTGGGCGACCTGCTCCTCCAGGTGGCCTTCCACGCGCGGGTCGCCCGCGACCGCGACGGCGGCTTCGACATCGACGACGTCGCCGAGGGGATCGTCGCCAAGCTCGTCCGCCGCCACCCGCACGTGTTCGCCGACACCCGGGTCGAGGGCGCCGAGGAGGTCAGCGACAACTGGGAGACCATCAAGGCGGCCGAGCGCGCGGCCAAGAACGACGGCGACTCGGGGTCGGTCCTGGACGGCGTCCCGATGGGCCAGCCCGCGCTCTCCCTCGCCGCCCAGCTCCTGCGGCGCGCCGAGCGCGCCGGAGCCCCCGCAGACCTCCCCTCCGGGCCGCCCGCCGAGGACCTGGGGGCGCGCCTGTTCGAGCTCGTACGGCAGGCGCGCGCGGCCGGTCTCGACCCGGAGGCCGAGCTGCGCGCCGCCGCCCGGGCCTACCGCGACCGGGTCCGCGCCTGGGAGGCGGGCGGCGCCTCCTGACGCCGCCGGGGCCGGGGCCCGGTCAGGTCAGGCGGCCGCTCACGAACTGGGTGAGCCCGTAGACCCGGTGCCGGACCCCGGAGAAACCGAGCCGGGCCAGGGCGTCGGTCACCTCGTGGTCGCCGAACATGCGCACCCCCGAGAGGGCGCCCGCCACGTCGTTGAGCGGGCCGGCCAGCGGCAGCCGCCGGGTCGTCATGACGGCGATCCGGCCGCCGGGCCTGAGCACCCGGGCCATCTCCGCCAGGGCGTCGAAGGGCCGGGCGAACAGGTAGAGCGCGGCCAGGCAGCACACCGCGTCGAAGCTCGCGGGCCGGAAGGGCAGGTCGACGGCGTCCGCGCGCACGTAGCCGACACTGCCCGACCGGGTGTCGCGGACCGCGCGGGCGAGCATCGGCGCCGAGGCGTCGATCCCCACCACCAGCCCGCCGTCGATGTCGCGGGCCAGGGCCCGGGTCACGTTGCCGGGGCCGCAGGCCACGTCCAGCACCTGGTCGGCGGGCCCGAGCGCGAGCATCCCCCGGACCAGCGCCACCTCCTGCCGGGTGTCGGGCCCGAGCGGGCCCTTCATCGCCCCGATCAGCGCGGGCCGCCAGACCCGCTCGTAGATCCTCGGCAGGAATCCCGAGCGCATGAGCCGCTGGGCCGGTGACGCGTCGACGCGCTCCTCGCCGAGCAGGTCCAGATAGCCGTGGCCGGTGGAGGGCTCGGGCAGGGCGGGGTCCAGCAGCTCGCGGATCCGGTCGAGCGCGGTGAGATCGCTCATGCCTCTGATTGGATCACACCGCCTGGCTGGTGGGGACGGCGGCCGCCATACCGACAAGTAGTCCTCGATAGGCTTCTGAGGCAAACTGTCCTGCGACTTTAGGAGCGCTTCGTGGCTTCCATCGAGGGCGTCACCGCCCGCGAGATCCTTGACTCCAGGGGCAACCCGACGGTCGAGGTCGACATCCTGCTGGACGACGGCAGCGAAGGTCGCGCCGCGGTCCCGAGCGGCGCCTCCACCGGCCAGTTCGAGGCCGTGGAGCTGCGTGACGGCGATGAGCGTTACGGCGGCAAGGGCGTGGAGAAGGCCGTCCTCGGCGTGACCGACGAGATCGCCGACGAGATCGTCGGGTTCGACGCCGCCGAGCAGCGCAGCATCGACCAGGTCATGATCGACCTGGACGGCACGCCCAACAAGGCCCGGCTGGGCGCCAACGCCATCCTGGGCGTCTCCCTGGCCGTGGCCAAGGCCGCCGCCGAGAGCGCCGAACTGCCGCTGTTCCGCTACCTCGGCGGTCCCAACGCGCACGTGCTGCCGGTCCCGATGATGAACATCCTCAACGGCGGCGCGCACGCCGACACCAACGTGGACATCCAGGAGTTCATGATCGCGCCGATCGGCGCCGGGTCGTTCCGCGAGGCCGTGCGGATGGGCACCGAGGTCTACCACGCGCTCAAGGCCGTGCTGAAGGAGAAGGGCTACGCCACCGGCCTGGGCGACGAGGGCGGCTTCGCGCCGAACCTGCCCTCCAACCGCGACGCGCTGGACCTGATCCTGGTCGCCATCGAGAAGGCCGGCTACGTGCCCGGCGAGGACGTCGCGCTGGCGCTCGACGTGGCCGCCTCCGAGTTCCACAAGGACGGCGTCTACACCATCGACGGCAAGGGCCTGTCGGCCGCCGAGCTGATCGCCTTCTACGAGGACCTGGTCGCGAGCTACCCGCTCGTCTCCATCGAGGACCCGCTGAACGAGGACGACTGGGAGGGCTGGAACGCCATCACCAAGGCGCTCGGCGACAAGGTCCAGCTCGTCGGCGACGACCTGTTCGTGACCAACCCCGAGCGGCTGTCCCGCGGCATCGCCGAGGGCACCGCCAACGCGCTGCTGGTCAAGGTCAACCAGATCGGCACCCTGACCGAGACCCTCGACGCCGTGGACCTGGCCCACCGCAGCGGCTACCGCTGCATGATGAGCCACCGTTCCGGCGAGACCGAGGACACCACGATCGCCGACCTCGCCGTGGCCACCAACTGCGGCCAGATCAAGACCGGCGCCCCGGCCCGCTCCGACCGCGTGGCCAAGTACAACCAGCTCCTGCGGATCGAGGAGCTTCTCGACGACGCCGCCCGTTACGCGGGTCGCGCGGCGTTCCCGCGTTTCCAGCGGTAGTTTCGCACCCTACGGCTTGCGCCCGATCTGGCCGGGCGCGAGCCGTACCGCGGAAGAGACCGCCCGGCGCCGGAGTCCGGGCCGCGGCACGGGGAAGCCCACCCGGTGACAGCCGGCCGTGGCGCGACCCCGGCCGGGCGCCCGGACCGTCGCGTACGGCACGGCGGAGAGCACAGACGGGAGAGGCGTATGGCGAAACGGCCGCAGCTGACGGGGCGGGCCGCGATCCTGGCGATCGTGGTGTGCGCGATCGCCATGAGCCTCGCCTACCCGGTCAGGGAATACATCGCGCAGCGCCGCCAGATCGCCCAGCTCCAGCAGCAGCAGACCAGGGAGCTGGAGGCCATCAAGGCCCTCGACGACCGCCGCAAGCAGCTCCAGGACCCCGGCTACATCAAGCGGCAGGCCAGGGAGCGGCTCTACTACTGCGATCCCGGTCACAAGTGCTTCGTCGTCATGGGCAGGGAACCCTCGGCGGGCAAGGGCACGGCGGGGGAGAAGAAGGCGGTCGGGCCCCCGTGGTACGAGACGCTCTGGGAGTCGGTTGAGGCGGCCGACACCGGGAAGGGGCAGAAGGCGGCCGGGGCCGCGGGGTGACCCCGATAACCTGGGTGTCGTCTTCTCAGGGGGTGTGTCACGAATGGTGGATGAGCGCGACGTGGCGGCGGTGGAGCGGCAGCTCGGCCGGACGCCGCGAGGTCTGCGGGCGGTGGCGCACCGCTGCCCGTGCGGGCTGCCCGACGTGGTGGAGACCGCGCCCCGGCTGCCCGACGGCTCGCCGTTCCCGACGCTGTTCTATCTGACCTGCCCGAGGGCCGCCTCGGCCATCGGCACCCTGGAGACCTCCGGGATGATGCGGCAGATGCAGGCGAGGCTGGCCGAGGACCCCGCCCTGGCCCAGGCGTACCAGGCCGCCCACGACGACTACATCGCGCGCCGTGACAAGGCCGCCGCCGAGGACGGCCTGGAGCCGCTGCCGAGGGACATGCAGAGCACCGGGGGCATGCCCAACCGGGTTAAGTGCCTGCACGCCCTGGTCGGCCACGAGCTGGCGGTGCCCGGCGGCAACCCCTTCGGCCGTGAGGCCCTCGACGCGCTCGGTGAGTGGTGGGCCGACGGGCCCTGCTGCGCCGTCGGCACCGAGGAAACACAAGAAGAAGAGGAGACCAAGTGACCCGCGTCGCGGCCATCGACTGTGGCACCAATTCCGTCCGCCTGCTCATCGCGGACATCGAGGCCGACACCCTGACCGACGTCGAGCGGCTGATGGAGATCGTCCGGCTCGGCGAGGGGGTGGACCGGACCGGCCGGCTGGCCCCGGAGGCCCTGGAGCGCACCTTCGCCGCGATGCGCCGCTACGCCGAGCTCATCGACCGCCATGGCGCCCGCGCGGTCCGCGTGGTGGCCACCAGCGCCACCAGAGACGCCGCCAACCGGCAGGAGTTCGTGGACGGCGTGCGCGAGATCTTCGGCGTGGAGCCCGAGGTGGTCACGGGAGCCGAAGAGGCGGAGCTGTCGTTCGTCGGCGCCACCCGTGATCTGGTGCGGCTCTCGCCCGAGACCGGCCTGCCCACCCCCGACGGCACCCGCCCGCCATACCTTGTGGTCGACATCGGCGGCGGTTCCACCGAGTTCGTGCTCGGGTCCACGCACGTGGAGGCCGCGCTGTCGGTGGACATCGGCTGCGTCCGGCTGACCGAGCGGCACCTGCGCGAGGCGGGCAGCCCGCCGCCGGCCGAGGTGGTCGAGGCCGTGGTCGCCGACATCGACGAGGCGCTCGACCGGGTCTCCGGGGAAATCCCGGTGGAGCGGGCGCTCACAATGGTCGGTCTCGCGGGTTCTGTCACCACTGTCGCCGGAATAGCTCTTGACCTGCCTGGATATGATCCGGATAAAATTCATCACTCACGAATTCCGGCGAATCAGGTGCAGAAGGTTTCCGAGCGCCTGCTGGAGATGACCCACGACGAGCGGGCGGCCATCGGGGTCATGCATCCGGGCCGGGTCGACGTGATCGGCGCCGGGGCCCTGATTCTGGCCCGAATTATGGAAAGGTACGGTTTCACCGACGTTGTTGTCAGTGAACACGACATTCTGGACGGAATCGCCTGGTCTGCAGCTAAACCTTAACAACATCTAGACATTTCCCATGCTGAGGGGGTATTGAGAGATCGTTCCGTTTTATGGTTAGGTAAAGAAGCTTTAGCGAGGCTTTGCCGTGGGGCCCGGCACAGCTGGTGTCGGGGCGGCAACCGTCTCCGGAGCGCACTCTCGTTCCTAACGAAACGGAGCATCCCCTCATGTCCGGACTAGCTCGTAAGCTAGCCGCCGTAGGAGCCAGCGCGGCCATGCTGGCGACCATGGCGGCAGGGCTTCTGGCCTCGCCCGCAGCGGCGGCCAGTGGTTCCAACCAGGCGGGGGCGGCGGCAGCCACCCCCAGGCCCGCCGTCTCGGTGAGCCAGACCAAGGCCTCCCCGTCGAACTCCGACGAGTGCCCCACCCGGGTGACCTTCTCCTCCAGGATCAAGGTCAAGGCCTACGGGGGCAAGACCAAGGTCGTCTACCGCTTCCTGCGCGGCAACGGCACCAAGAGCGCGGTCAAGTCGTTCACCCTCACGGGCAAGGGCGTCAAGACCGTCACGGTGAAGGAGTCGTCGACCTTCAAGGGCGGCGACCTCAAGGGCTGGGAGGCCGTCCAGGTCCTGGCCCCGCGCAAGGTCACCTCCGCCAAGGGTTACTTCAGGATCTCCTGCGGTGACGACTGGGACGGCGGCAAGGAAGTCGTCAACACCGGCAGCGTCGGCGCCCGGATCTGGGTCGACGAGGGCAACTGCGAGGCCACCCTCATCGGTCGCATCTCCTCCTCCAGCTCGCGCTGGGTGCGTTACCAGTGGGTCGTCAACGGCCGCGTCATCGACCGCGACGCCGTCCGCGTCGACGGGTCGCGCAAGGTCTACCACGTGATCAGGCCGCGCGAGAGCCTGCGGGGCTGGGCGGCTCTGCAGATCATCGACCCGGTGGAGAGCTCCTCCAACCGCGCCTACTTCAAGATCTGGTGCGGGGACTCGTCGCCGAAGGTCTCGGCCTCCGTCGACGCTCCGGCGAACTACGAGGGCACCTGCCCGGTCACCCGCTCCTTCACCGGCACGATCAGCGCTTCGTACGGCCGTGGCCACGTGAAGTACCGCTGGGTCCGCGACGGTGTCCCGGGTAGCTGGGAGAGCGTCTACTTCGGCGGTCACGGCTACCAGAGCCGCAGCGTGAGCGACTCCTGGAGCGCCTCGGCGTCCGGGACCAGCAGGCGCTCGATCGAGATCTACGGTGGCCCGAGCAGCGGCACCGTCCAGGGCAAGGTCACCTGCAAGGTGCCGACCCCGGACTCCAAGGCCTGGATCCAGGAGGGCACGTCGGCCAAGCAGGTCGCGGCCGGCTGCCCGGCGGGTTCGGTCACCGGCACCGGCAGCGTCTACGCCACCGGTCCGATCAAGGTCACCGTCACCTGGAGCCTCAACGGCACCGTGGTGAAGTCCGAGGAGCTCGACTTCGCCTCGGAGGGCACCAGGTCCAGCACCTTCACCGGTGCGTCGGACGGCCTCAAGGCCGGGACCGTCAGGTTCGGGATCGTCGGCGGCGGCTCGACGACCGTCAACTACGACGCGGTCTGCGCCCAGGCCAACGACAAGTCCGCTGACAAGACCGGCGCCTGACACCGAGTCTCGTCTGAAGTAGGACATCCGAAGTAGGACAGGCGGGGCCCCGCCCCAGCCGGCGCCCCCCCTCAATTTTTACGCGCAGCAACAAAACCTGTACCCCACATTACCGCAAAACCTCAACCAACCGTCATATACCCGGACATAAGAAAAACAAACCTATAAAAA
>NZ_JBSFPS010000098.1:0-32186 GCF_053588315.1 Streptosporangium sp. NPDC003464
TTTCTGCCGGACTGGGCCACGGCGACAGCGCGGGGCCGCGGTAGCGGAGTTGGGGATCCGGTACGGCGGCGCGGCGCGTGTTCACGGCGGGGTCAGTATTGGACCTTGACCGCGGCCCCGGAGAAGCTCTGGGCCGCGTGGAGGCTGATGTAGTTGTAGCCGGTCGGGGGGTTGGTGATGGTCAGGGTCTCGTTGTTGCCCGAGTTGGTCGAGCGGTGGGTGTGGGCCGACGTGCTAGCCCAGGTGGTGGGGTTGTAGTAGAGGTCGGCGTTGCCGGTGCCGCCCGAGGAGGTGATGGTCAGCTTGGCGGTGCCCGCCGGGACGTAGAGGTAGAGGTATCGGTAGTCGCCGGCGGGGGCTGACAGGTTGCCGCGCTGGCAGTTGCGGCCGAGCTCGTCGGTCCTGCTGGAGGTGCATTCGGGGGTGGTGGATCCGCCCGAGGCGACCGTGACCTGCTTGTCGGCGGCGGCGGTGGCGCCTCCGTTGTCGGTGACGGTCAGCTTCACCGTGTAGGTGCCGGCGGTGGTGTAGGTGTGGGAGGGGTTGGCCGAGGTCGACGAGGCGCCGTCGCCGAAGTCCCACCGGCGCGAGGCGATCGTCCCGTCGGAGTCGGTCGAGGCGTCGGTGAAGTTCACCGCGAGGCCGTCTGCGGTGAAGGTGAAGGCCGCCTGCGGCGCCTGGTTGCCGCCGCCGCCCGCGCAGCCGCCCGCCGCGCACGCCGCCAGCCAGGTCCGCCAGTCGCTGTCGTAGCGGCTGCCGATCGTCGTGGTCAGGAAGGTCCGGGCGGAGTCCCAGGCGCCGGTCCGGTAGTGGCCGAGGACGGTGGCGACGTCACCGGGGTGCTTGTCCAGCATGTAGCGCACCGCCAGGTAGCCCCAGCGGTAGATGCGGGTCGTGTCGTGGTCGTAGGTGGTGTTCCACAGCGTGCTGAGGGCGTAGGTCTGCTTGGCCGCCTCGGTGATCGCGGCGTCGTAGGCGAGCTTGCGGTAGGAGTAGGAGACGTACTCGGCGAAGCCCTCGATCCACCAGATGGTGGGGGTGGCGACGCCGGCCTTGAAGTCGCCGTGCATGTTGAACCGGCCGTCGAGGTAGTGGGTGTACTCGTGGTTGAGGTTCCAGATCTGGAAGGCGGGCCGTACCCACTCGGCCTCGTAGGCGATGAAGCGGGGCTGGTTGCCCGCGGCGGACGGGTTGCCCTCCAGGTACATCCCGCCGTTGTTGGTGTCGATGCCGAACATCGCGCCGGCGTAGGTCTGGTAGTCGGTGCTGGAGTCGAAGACGCAGACCTCGATGGTGGTGTTGTTGTCACCGTCGACCGGGCGGTTGCCGTCCTTGGCGACGCCGTGGAAGTAGGCGTCCTGGTCGGTGAGGCTCCGGCAGCTCTCGGCCAGCTGCGCCGACGTCATCTCCTGGGCGCGGATCTTGATGCTGGTGCCGCAGGTGTAGTTGACGGGCAGCACGTTCCGCGCGAGGAGCTGCTGGAGGTCGCAGGTGCCGTAGGAGGAGCAGTTGGCCTTGTCGTAGGAGTCGGTCATCTCGGCCACGCCGACCCAGAGGGGGGCGGTGGCCCCGGTGATGTTGCTGCGGCCGAGCAGGTCCTTGGCCATCGGCCGGATCTTGGTCAGCAGCGTGGCGTACTGGAGGAAGCGGCCGAGCTCCCGACCGGCGTTGGAGGTCAGGTAGGAGCGCTGGGTGCCGAGCAGGCCGAGGTGGTTCAGCGCGAAGGTGTTGAGGGTGTCGATGACGCTCGGGTCCGCCTTGACCGCGCTGACGAACGCCGGGACCTGGTGGCCGCGGAAGAGCACCGTGTAGACGTTGTTGACCGCGTTGAGCATCCACCAGTGGGCGTCGTAGGAGGTGTCGTAGCCGTTGAGCAGGCGCTTGACGACGTTGAGGTAGCGGTCGTTCTCCTGGGCGCTGTCGATCAGGGTGACGGCCTCGGCGAGGATCTCGCCGTTGGCGTCGTTGACGGTCGAGGAGCGGGAGTTGCCGAAGAAGCCGTCGAGGCCGGACTGGATGGCGGTCTTCAGGGCGGGCCCGTAGGCGCCCACGGTGGAGGGGTTGTACCACTGCACGTAGTAGCCGGCGCGCAGGTACAGCACGAGCTGGGCGGTGCTCGTGCTGTTGTCCCCCGGGTAGGAGACGGCGTTGTCGCGCAGCGCGTACGCGACGCTGGTCATCTGCGACTCGCGGAAGGCGTAGTAGGCGTCGCTGCCGGTCAGGTTGAACAGGGTGTTGACGCAGTCGGTGGTCGAGGCCTTGATCTGCTGGACAAGGGCGCTCCCGGACCGGCTGGTGAAGTCACCGATGTTGCACGCGGCCGCCGCCTTGGCCGTCCGGCCGGTGGCCGAGGGTCTCGGATGCTCCGGTGCGGGTTCGGGCTCGTCCTCGTCGTGCCGCAGGGCGTCCGTCGAGGCGGACAGCGGCGGGCGCTCCTTGACCTTCTGCGGGGACGCCTGGACGTGCGGCGTCTCGCCGCCGGCGGGGTCCGCTCCGACGGGCGGGGGGCCTGTGACGGCGCCGCTGGGTGCGGCGGCGGTCCCGGACGGGGCGGCGCTCGCGGGCGAGGCCGCCAGCGGCTGGAGGACGAGCCCCAGGGCGAGGACGGGTGCGAGCAGCGCCGGCAGGCGCCTGCCGAACTCGCGCGGGGACGGCGTGGTTCTCAATTAAACCTCCGGGGGGTATCCACAACGGGATGCGAGGTTGGGTTCGGCCGGCGGTGGACGACGGAAGTGCGGGGGGTGTGCCGATGATTCAGCAGGTGGGGGGTGCGCCGCCGAATCGGCAGGTGGGGGGTGTGCTGCCGAATCGGTAGCCGGGGGGTGTGCTGCCGAATCAGCAGGGGAGAAGTCGGGGGCTCCGCCGGGCCTGGGGGTGGAGCGGGGGGTTCCGGGACTCCAGATCCGGAGAATCGGAGGGACGCATTGCCCGAAGTTTCATGGCCGGATGCGGCCTGCCGTCATAACCCGGAACATAATTCTTGGCTATGGATCTCGACATCAGGCATCTCCGCATGATTTGTGCGATAGCGGAAACAGGTAGCGTCACAGGGGCCGCGGCCCGGCTGGGCCTGTCCCAGCCGGCCATGACCAACCAGCTGCACCGCGTCGAGGAGCTGGTCGGCGGGGCGCTCTTCGTGCGCAGCCACTCAGGGGTGCAGCCGACATCCTTGGGACGCCAGATCGTCGCCCGCGCCCGCATCGTCCTGGCGGAGGTCGACGCGCTCTTCGGCGACCTGCGCGGACCCACCGGCCCGGCCGGGGTCGTCCGGCTGGGCTGCGTGCACCTGGCCTGCGTCGCGAGCGTCGTCGACCGGGTCGGCGACACGCTGCCCGGACACGAGGTCTCGCTGCGTATCGAGCCCTCCGCGACCCTGCTGGCCGAGGCGCTCTCGCACGGCCAGCTCGACGCGGCGCTGCTGGGCGTCATCGAGGGGTTCGACGTCACGCTGACGGCGCCCGTCGTCAGCCGCACCCTGGTCCCCCGGTACCCGATATTCATCGCCCTGTCGGCGGCCCACCGGCTGTCCGGGCAGGAGGAGATCCACCTCGCCGACCTGAAGGACGAGTCCTGGATCAGCCCGCCGGGCGCCGACGACGGCTCGCTCGCCGCGCTGCGGGCCTCCTGCCGCGCGGCCGGGTTCGAACCCAACCTGCGCTACGACGCCCCGAGCGGCGCCGGGCGCCCGCTGGTCGCGGCCGGGCACGGGGTGCGCCTGGTCGATCCCTCCTGGCCGGCGCCGCCCGGCACGGTCGTCCGCCCCCTGGCCGGTCAACCCCAGGTCGCCCGGCTGGTCGTGGCCTGGCGCCGGGACCGGCTGAGCAACGAGCAGGCGGCGGCGCTCTACCGCGGTCTCGCGACCGCCTACACCGACCACGTGGGCGACAATCCGGTCTTCAAGCGCTGGTGGGACGCGCATCCGGAGGTGCATCCGCTCATCTGAGCGGCCGGGGGGCCTGGCCGGATCCGGCCATCGGGAATGACTACGGATTGATAACGCTCTATTGTGAATGGTATTTCACATTACTATGTTACGCATCACTCTCGATCTTCCCCCAGCGACGTGGAGTGATCAATGTCCCCCAGGACTACAGCGGGCCTCTGCCTGCTCGCGGCGGCGGTTCTGTCAGGCACGGCGGCCTGCGGTGGGAGCGGCGGAGCACCCGCCGCGGACCGGTCCGGGGAGGCCTCGCAGCCCTCCTCCGGCGAGGCCACCCGGGGCGGGACGCTCACGATCCTGTCCAACCAGGACTTCGCCCACCTCGACCCGACCCGCAACTGGACGATGCCGGAGATGGACTTCGGCCTGCGCTACCTCTACCGCTCCCTCGTCACCTACAAGGCCGAACCGGGCGCGGCCAGCCTGCAGGTCGTCCCGGACCTGGCCACCACCACCGGCGAGATGTCCGACGGCGGCAAGACCTGGACCTTCACCCTCAAGGAGGGCCTGAAGTACGAGGACGGCTCCCCCATCGTGGCCGCCGACATCAAGTACAACGTGGAGCGGTCCTTCGCCCCCGAACTGCCGGGCGGCCCCAACTACGCCCGGCTGGTCCTGGCCGGCGGCGAGAAGTATCGGGGCCCCTACAAGGACGGTTCCCTGAAGTCGATCGAGACCCCCGACGACAGAAAGATCATCTTCAGGCTCAAGCGCCCCGTGGCCGAATTCCCCTACTACGCCACCCTGCCGACCTTCGCACCGGTGCCCCGGGCCAAGGACACCAAGGCCCAGTACGACAGCCGCGTCTTCTCCTCGGGCCCCTACAAGATCGACACCTACGACCGGGGCAAGGAACTCGTGCTCAGCCGGAACGAGCACTGGGATCCGGCCACCGATCCGGCTCGCAAGGCGCTGCCGGACAGGGTCGTCGTCAAGCAGGGCCTGCGGCAGAGCGTGATCGTGGACCGGCTCATCGCCGACCAGGGCGACGACCAGACCGCGGTCACCTACGCCGACGTCAACGGCGAGAGCTTCGCCAAGATCCTCACCAACTCCAAGGTCAAGGCGCGCTTCCACAACGAGATCCGGGGCTGCACCGACACCCTGGCCATGAACACCACCATGGCGCCCTTCGACAATCCGAAGTTCCGGCTGGCCCTGCAGTACGCGATCGACAAGGAGGCCTACCAGACCATCAAGGGCGGCCCGGCCTTCGGTGAGGTCGCCACCGCCTACCTGCCGCCGTCGCTGTCCGGCGGTGTCCCGCAGGACACCCTGAAGATCCCGCCGACCGGCGACGTGGCGAAGGCCAAGGCACTGATCACCGAGTCCGGCGTGGCGACGCCGGTGAAGATCAAGATGTACGCCTCTACCGGCGACAAGGGCGCCGCCACCGCGATCCAGGAGTCGCTCAAGCGCGTCGGCGTCGAGACCGAGATCAGCACCTTCGACCCGTCGGTCTACTACGACACCATCGGCGACACCGCCAAGTTCGACGGCATGGCGCTGTACGGCTGGTGCCAGGACTACCCGTCCGGTTCCTCCTTCATCCCGATGATGTTCGACGGCCGCACCATCACCGAAAAGGGCAACAGCGGCAACATGTCGCTGTTCAAGGACCAGGAGACCATGGACAAGATCGACGCGATCTACGCCATGACCGACCTGAAGGCCGCCGACCAGGCCTGGGTCGACCTGGACGCCGCGATCATGCAGAAGACCCCGATGATCCCCCTGCTCTGGATCCGCAAGCCGCTGCTCACCGGCTCCAAGATCGGCGGCGCGTTCGGCCACCTGATCTGGTCCGGCCAGTTCGACTACGCCACGCTCGGGATCAGGAAGTGACCGCCACCGCGCGCGAGGCGGCCGCGGTGGACTCCGCGGCCCCGCCCCGCCGCGGCCGCTCCCCCGGCCGGATCGCCTACGAGCGGCTCCGCCGCGACCCGGCCGCGCTGTCCGGCCTCGCCGTCGTGACGGTCTTCGTCGCCATGGCCCTGGCCGCCCCGCTGCTGACCGGCCTCAACGGCTGGGAGCCCGAGACCTTCGACAAGACCGCGATCGACCAGGCGCTCGGCGGGATCCCCAAGGGGGATCTCGGCGGGATCAGCGCCGAGCACTGGCTCGGCGTCGAGCCGGGCAACGGCCGCGACGTCTTCAGCCGCATCGTGTACGGCGCGCGGGTGTCGCTGCTGATCGCGGTGGCCTCCACGGCCGTCACCGTGCTCGTCGGCACCGCGGTCGGCCTGACCGCCGGATACTTCGGCGGCAGGGTGGACACCGTGCTCAGCCGGATCATGGACCTGGTGATGTCCTTCCCCAGCCTGATCTTCATGCTGGCGCTGCTGTCGGTCGCGCCCGACGCCGACCGCGTCCTGCTGCTCGTGCTGATCATGAGCATGTTCAGCTGGCCGTACGTCGGGCGCATCGTGCGCGGGCAGACGCTGAGCGTCAAGCACCGCGAGTTCGTGGACGCCGCCCGGGTCAACGGCGCCATGGGAGCGCACATCCTGCTGAAGGAGATCCTGCCCAACCTCACCGCGCCGATCCTCGTCTACACGACGCTGGCGATCCCGGCCAACATCGGCACCGAGGCCGCGCTGTCCTTCCTCGGCGTCGGCGTGCGGCCCCCCACCCCGTCATGGGGCCAGATGATCGACAACGGCCTGCTCTGGTACCAGACCGTGCCGACCTACTTCATGATCCCCGGCATCTGCCTGTTCCTGACCGTCCTGGCCTTCACCCTCCTCGGGGACGCGCTGCGCGACGCCCTCGACCCGAAGGGAGCGGGCCGATGACCCTTTACACGCTGCGGCGGCTGGCCGCGGTGGCGGGCGTGCTGCTGGTCATCTGCGCGGTGACCTTCGCCGTCTTCTACGTGCTCCCCTCGGACCCGGCCGCCCACGCCTGCGGCAAGACCTGCACCCCGGAGCAGGTGCGGCTGGTGCGCGGGCAGATGGGCCTGGACCGGCCGGTATACGAGCAGTTCGGCACCTACGTGGCCGGCATCTTCGCCGGCCGCACGCTGGGCACCGGCCCGGCCGCGCTGGAGTGCTCCGTCCCCTGTTTCGGCTACTCCTACCAGAACGCGCTGCCCGTCTGGGACCTGCTGACCGACCGCCTGCCGGTGAGCGTCTCGCTGGCCCTCGGCTCGGCCGTGCTCTGGCTCGCCGGCGGCCTGGCCGTCGGGCTGGTCGCGGCCCTGCGCCGGGGGAGCACGCTCGACCGCTCGCTCATGGCGGCCACGCTCGCCTCCGCCTCGGTGCCGGTCTACTTCACCGCGATGATGCTGCTGCTCGTCCTGGTCCAGCAGCTCGAATGGCTGCCCTACCCCGACTACCGGCCGATCACCGAGGATCCGGCCGCCTGGGCGGGCAACCTGCTGCTGCCCTGGATGACGCTCGCCAGCCTGTACGCCGCCATGTACGCCAGGCTCACCCGGGCCTCGATGATCGAGACGATGGCGGAGCCGTACATCAGGACGGCCCGTGCCAAGGGCCTGTACGAGCGGACCGTCGTCACCAAGCACGGCCTGCGCTCGGCGCTCACCCCGATCGTCACGATCTTCGGCATGGACCTGGGCGGCCTGCTCGCCGGGGCGGTCATCACCGAGCACGTCTTCGGCCTGCCGGGCATCGGACAGCTCACCTACGACGCGATCTTCAAGGCCGACCAGCCCGTCGTCCTCGGCGTCACCCTGCTGGCCGCCTTCTTCATCACCCTGGCCAACCTCGGCGTGGACCTCGTCTACGCCGTGATCGACCCCCGTGTGAGGTACGCGTGATCCTGGAAGTCAGAGACCTGCGGGTGAGCTTCCCGGCCGGGACCGCGGTGGACGGGATCGGCTTCACCCTGGACCGGGGCCGCACGCTCGGCATCGTGGGCGAGTCGGGCTCCGGCAAGTCGGCGTCATCGCTTGCGATCATGGGCCTGCACCGCGAGGCCGCCGTCTCCGGCTCGATCGTCTTCGACGGCGAGGAGCTGGTGGGCGCACCCGCCTCCCGGCTCCGCGAGCTGCGCGGCCGCCGGATGGCGATGATCTTCCAGGACCCGCTGTCGTCGCTGCACCCCTTCTACACCGTCGGCGAGCAGATCGCCGAGGCCTACCGGCTGCACCTGCGGGCCTCGCGGCGGGCGGCGCGCGAGCGCGCGGTGGAGATGCTCGCGGAGGTGGGCATCCCCGAGCCGAGGCGGCGCGCGGGCGAGTATCCCCACCACTTCTCCGGCGGCATGCGACAGCGCGTGATGATCGCGATGGCCCTGTCCTGCGAGCCGGACCTGCTCATCGCCGACGAGCCGACCACCGCCCTGGACGTGACCGTGCAGGCGCAGATCCTGGAGCTGATCAAGAGGATCCAGGAGGACCGCGGCGTGGCGGTCATGATGATCACTCACGACCTGGGCGTCGTGGCGCGGGTCGCCGACGAGGTCCTGGTGATGTACGGCGGGCGCACCGCCGAGCACGCCCCCGCCCGGGAGGTCTTCCGGGCCCCCCGCCACCCCTACACGCGGGGGCTGCTCGCCTCGGTCCCCCGCCTGACGGCCGCCGACGGGCAGGACGGAGGACGGCTGCGGGCGATCCCCGGCAACCCGCCGTCGCTGCTCGCGCCACCGTCCGGCTGCCGGTTCCACCCGCGCTGCGCCCGTTACGCCGCAGCCCCCCACGACGCCTGCGTCACCGAGGCCCCCGAACCGCGCCCGGCCGCGCCCGGCGGCTCCGGGCCGCTGGGCGCGGGCCACCGGACGGCCTGTCACCTCGCCGAGATCCCCGGAGGCACACGATGACCGTACAGTCCACCGCCGGGCCGGAGGCGGCGGGCCGGACCGCGCCGCTGCTGGCCGTACGGGATCTGCGGATGACCTTCGGCGGGCGACGGGCCGGGGTGAAGGCCGTGGACGGCGTCACCTTCGACGTGCGGCCCGGGGAGACCCTCGGTCTGGTCGGGGAGTCCGGCTGCGGCAAGTCCACCACCGGCCGGATGATCGTCCGCCTGCTGGAACCCACCGGCGGCACCGTCACCTTCGACGGCCGCGACATCACCCGTCTCAGCCAGCGCGACCTGCGCCCGCTCCGCCGGGACATCCAGATGATCTTCCAGGACCCGTCCGCGTCGCTGAACCCCCGCCAGACCGTCGAGCGCATCGTCTCCGGCCCGTCACGGCTGCTGGACCGGCGCGGCGTGATCGAGCTCCTGGAGCGGGTCGGGCTGGGCGCCGAGCACGCCGACCGCTATCCGCACGAGTTCTCCGGCGGCCAGGCCCAGCGCATCGGCATCGCCCGGGCGCTGGCGTCCCGGCCCAGGCTGATCGTCTGCGACGAGCCGGTGTCGGCGCTGGACGTGTCGATCCAGGCGCAGATCGTCAACCTGCTCACCGACCTCCAGCGGGAGCTGGGGCTGGCGTACCTGTTCATCGCCCACGACCTGTCGGTGGTGCGCCACATGTGCGACCGGGTCGCGGTGATGTATCTCGGCCGCGTCGTGGAGATCGGCCCCCGCGAGTCCGTCTACACCGACCCGGCCCATCCCTACACCCGCGCCCTGCTGTCGGCCGTGCCGGTCCCCGACCCGGAGGTGGAGCTCACCCGTGAGCGGATCGTCCTGCTGGGCGACCCGCCCAGCCCGGCGGCCCCGCCCCCGGGCTGCTCCTTCAACCCCCGCTGTGCCTCGGCCCGGGACCTGTGCCGGAGCCAGGCGCCCCCGCTCGGACCGCACGGCGCCGGCGGCAGGAGGGTGGCCTGCCACTTCCCCGGCTGACGGTCCCCCGCCGATGACCTCCCGGCCGGCGGCGCGGACCGGCGCCCGCCGGGCCCGTGGCGTTCAGCCGTCGCCGAGCGGCCGGGTCAGGCGGCGGCGGAACACCCAGTAGGTCCAGCCCTGGTAGGCCAGCACCAGGGGTGTGAAGACGGCCGCGACCCAGGTCATCACCGTGAGCGTGTACGGGCTGGAGGCGGCGTTGTCGACGGTGAGGCTGTTGGCGGGGTCGAGCGCGGGCATCACGTCGGGCCACAGGGTGGCGAACAGGGTGACGGTGACCGCGACGATGGCCACCGTGTTGGCGGTGAAGGCCCAGCCGTCGCGGCCACGCACCGTCGCGACCAGGGCGCCCGTGATCGACGCGGCGGCCAGCGCCACGGTGGCCCAGGTGACGGGTCTGCCCACCGTCAACTGGGTGATCACGAGGAAGAGACCGCCGACGGCCAGCGCCGCCGGAGCGGCCACCCGGATCAGCCGCGCGGCGCGCTCGCGCAGCTCCCCGCCGGTCTTCAGCCGGACGAACAGGGCGCCCTGCAGGGTGAAGAGCACGAGCGTGGCCAGACCGCCGAGCAGCGCGTAGGGGTTGAGCAGGGTGAGCAGCGAGCCGGTGTACTCGTGGTCGGCGTCCAGCGGGACGCCGCGCACGATGTTGGCGAAGGCCACTCCCCACAGGAACGCCGGCCCGAGCGACCCCCAGAAGAACGCGCGGTCCCAGCCGGTGGGGCTGTCGCTCTTGTTACGGAACTCCAGGGCGACGCCGCGCACGATGAGGGCCACCAGGATGACGAACAGCGGCAGGTAGAAGCCGGAGAACAGGGTCGCGTACCACTCGGGGAACGCGGCGAAGGTCGCGCCGCCCGCCACGAGCAGCCAGACCTCGTTGCCGTCCCACACCGGCCCGATGGTCTGGACGAGGACGCGCCGGTCGGCCTCGTCACGGCCCAGCAGCGGTAGCAGGATGCCGACGCCGAAGTCGAAACCCTCCAGCACGAAGTAACCCGTCCACAGGACGGCGATGAGCAGGAACCAGACGGTGGTGAGCTCCATGACTGCTCCTTCGGCAGGACGGGTTCAGTAGGACAGGGCGGGGACGGTGTCGGCGGGCCGGTCGGGCTCGCCCTCGTCGTCCGGGCCGATCCGGATGAACTTCAGCAGCAGCCGGATCTCGACGACCGCGAGCACCGCGTAGATCAGGGTGAAGCCGGCCAGCGAGACGGCGACCTCGGTGACGTCCACACCGGGCGAGACCGCGGCGGCGGTGCGCATGATCCCGAAGACGGTCCACGGCTGGCGGCCCATCTCGGTGAAGATCCACCCCAGGGAGTTGGCCAGGAACGGCAGGCCGATCCCCAGGATCGCCAGCCGGTGGAACCACGGGCCGCGCGGCAGCCGCCCGCGCCGGGTGGCCCAGAGGCCGGCGAGCGCGAGCAGCGCGGCCAGCGCCCCGAAACCGATCATCAAGCGGAACGACCAGTAGGCGAGGCCCACGACGGGCCTGTAGTCGCCCGGGCCGTAGAGGCTCTCGTAGCGGGCCTGGATGTCGTTGATCCCCTCGACGCGGCCGTCCGGCGTGTTGGTGGACAGCAGGCTCAGGCCGTACGGGATCTGCAGGTTGATGTGGTTGCGGCCGTTCTCGACGTCGCCGACGGCGAACAGCGAGAAGCCGGCGGAGGTCTCGTCCTCCCACAGCGCCTCGGCGGCGGCCATCTTCATCGGCTGCTGTTCGGTCATGATCTGCGCCTGCCAGTGACCCGACAGTGCGACCCCGACGGAGGCGGCCAGGGTGACGGTCAACGCCAGGCGGGCGGAGGTGCGGAACAGCCCGACCTCCCTGCCGCGGGCGAGCTGCCAGGCGCTCACCCCGAGGACGAAGGCGCCGGCGGTGACGAACGCGCCGAAGATCACGTGCGGGAACGTCACCAGCGTGGTGGAGTTGGTCAGCACCGCCCAGATGTCGGTCAGCTCGGCCCGGCCGGTGACCGGGTTGAGCCGGTAGCCGACCGGGTGCTGCATCCAGGAGTTGGCCGCCAGGATGAAGTAGGCCGAGATGTTCGTGCCGATCGCGGCCACCCAGATCGTCGCCAGGTGGAGCCTGGGCGACAGCCTGTCCCATCCGAAGATCCACAGGCCGAGGAAGGTGGACTCCAGGAAGAAGGCCATCAGCCCCTCCATGGCCAGCGGGGCGCCGAAGACGTCACCCACGAAGCGGGAGTAGTCACTCCAGTTCATCCCGAACTGGAACTCCTGCACGATGCCGGTGACCACGCCCATCGCGAAGTTGATCAGGAAGAGCCTGCCCCAGAACTTGGTCAACCGCAGATAGGCCGGTTTCCGGGTGCGGTGCCAGGCGGTCTGCAGTCCCGCGACGACGATCGACAGGCCGATCGTCAGCGGCACGAACAGGAAGTGGTAGACGGTCGTTATACCGAACTGCCAGCGGGACAGGTCCAAGACGTCCATCAGTGCTCCAGGTAATCAGTGGGTCACTGAAGGGTGGCCGGACGGGCGGGGTCCGGCGTAGGGCCGGCGGACCCCGTCTGGGGGGACCTTCGTCCCGACCACGGACCGCACCCCGGTCCGCCATACGGGCCGGACCGACATGGTGGGGTACGGCCGGCCGGCGCCGGAGAGGTGGTGCACGGGCCGGCGCCGGGCTCGCGGAGGCGCGGGGCGCCGCCTTCTCCCGCTCCTGAGGCACCCCGTACCTCGACCCGGCGATGGACGTCGAGTAAGGTTTACCTGCCCTAATTAAGGTAACCCTTTCCAACCGCCTGGAGTGACGGTGTTCGCCAGCTACCTCATCGGCCTGCGCGAGGGGCTGGAGGCCACGCTCGTGGTCTCCGTCCTCGTCGCGTTTCTGGTCAAGAGCGACCGCAGGGACCGGCTCCCCCTCGTGTGGCTGGGGGTGATCGCCGCCGCGACGCTCTCGATCGGTTTCGGCGCGCTGCTCACCTTCACCGCCGCCCATCTCGGCCACCGGCAGCAGGAACTCTTCGACGCGGTCACCTCGCTCCTCGCCACGGTCTTCGTGACCTGGATGATCTTCTGGATGCGCCGGGCCGCCCGCTCGCTCTCCGGCGAGCTGCGCGCCAAGCTCACCGACGCGCTGCGGCTCGGCCCGGTCGCCGTGGTCGTCATGGCGTTCCTGGCCGTGGCCCGCGAGGGCCTGGAGACCGCGCTGCTGTTCTTCGCCTCCGTCCAGGGCGCGACCACCAGCGCCACCCCGCTGATCGGCATCAGCCTCGGCATCCTCACCTCGATCGTGATCGGCTGGGGCCTCTACAAGAGCGCCCTGAAGATCAACCTCACCACGTTCTTCACCTGGACCGGGCTGCTGCTGATCCTGGTCGCCGCCGGAATCTTCAAGTACGGCGTGCACGACCTGCAGGAGGCCAACATCCTGCCGGGCCTGTCCACCCAGGCGTTCGACATCAGCGCCGTCCTGCCCGCCGACTCGTGGTGGGGCGCGCTCGTCTCGGGGATGTTCAACATCACACCGCAGCCGACGGTGCTGGAGACCATCGCGTGGGTCGCCTACGCGGTGCCCACGCTGGTGCTGTTCCTGCGCCCGCCGTCGTCCAGGCGGCCCACCCCCACTGTCTCCACCACCGCCTGAAAGCAGAAGAATCATGCGTAACCCCATCATCCTGGCCGCAGCCGGGCTGGCCCTGGCCACGCTGTCCGCCTGCTCCGGGGAGCCCCAGACGGCCACCACGGCGGGCGCGAGCCCGGCCAAGGACGCCAAGATCGCCGTCGCGGCCAGCGACACCGCGTGCAAGGTCGCCGTCAGCGAGATCAACGCCGGCACCTCCACCTTCGCGATCACCAACGGCGGGTCCAAGGTGACCGAGTTCTACGTCTACGCGGCGGGCGACCGGGTCATGGGCGAGGTGGAGAACATCGTGCCGGGCCTGACCCGCGAGGTCATCATCGAGCTGCCGCCCGGCACCTACGAGGCCGCCTGCAAGCCCGGCATGGTCGGCAAGGGCATCCGCAACCCGCTGAAGGTCAGCGGCGAGCACAAGCCGCTGTCCGACGACGCCCAGCTCGCGGAGGCAACCGCGGGCTACAAGCGCTACATCAAGTCGCAGAGCGACACGCTGCTGGTCAAGACCCAGGAGTTCGTCGACGCCGTCAAGGCCGGCGAGATCGACAAGGCCAAGGACCTCTACCCGGTCGCGCGCACCTACTGGGAGCGCATCGAGCCGGTCGCCGAGATCTTCGGCGACCTCGACCCGGCCATCGACGCGCGCGAGGCCGACCTCGAGGAAGGCCAGGAGTGGACCGGATTCCACCGGATCGAGAAGGATCTGTGGATCAAGAAGGACGTCGCCGGGGACGGCCCGATCGCCGACAAGCTGATGACCGACGTCAAGACCATCGTGCAGAAGGCCAACGAGGCCCAGCTCTCCCCCCTCCAGCTGGCCAACGGCGCCAAGGAGCTGCTCGACGAGGTCGCCACCGGGAAGATCACCGGTGAGGAGGACATCTGGTCGCACACCGACCTGTGGGACTTCGACGCCAACCTGCAGGGCTCCAAGGCCGCCGTCCAGGCGCTGCGCCCGGTGCTGGAGGAGCGCTCGCCCGAACTGGTCAAGACGCTCGACGAGAAGTTCGCCCTCGCCGAGGCCGCGCTGGGCGCCCACCAGAAGGGCAGCGGCTGGAAGCTGCACAACGAGCTGTCGAAGGCGGAGCTGAAGGAGCTGTCCGACGCGATCAACTCGCTGGCCGAGCCGATCAGCAAGCTGGCCGCCGCCGTCACGGCGTGAACCACGCGCCGTGAGGCGCATGGCCCGGGCCGCGCGGGGTGAGCCGCGCGGCCCGGGCCCGCCGGCCGGGACGATCCGCGGACGCGTGACGCGTGGCGCGTCCGGCGTTCACGACCGGACCACCGCCACCGGGCAGTGCGCGTGGTGGAGCACGCCTCGGCTGACCGATCCCAGGATGATCGCCCTGATGGCGCCGCGGCCGTGCGAGCCCATGACGAGCAGGTCGGCCCGGGCCGAGGCGTCCACGAGAGCCGACACCGGGTGGGCGTGGGGAACCTCCTGCACGACGTCGACCCCGGGGAACCTCTCCTGCCAGGCGGCGAGCTGGCCGGCGGCCACCAGGCGCTGTGCCCGCCGTACCTCGCCGACGTCATAGGCGCTCTCCGGCGTGAACGCGTGCGCCACCACCTGCCAGGCGTAGACGGCGCGCAGCATGCACCCGCGCAGCCTCGCCTGCTCGAAGGCGAAGCCCAGCGCGGGCTCGGATCCGGAGGAGCCGTCGATGCCCACGACGACCTCACCGTGCGGCCCGCCCTCCTCCCCTCTGACGACCACGACGGCGCCCGAGGTGTGACCGGCCACGTGGACGACCGCCGAGCCCAGCAGCGCCCCGGCGAAACCTCCCGCGCCGTGGCTGCCGATCACGAGCTCGGTGGCCGTCCCGGCCTGGTCGCGCAGGGCCTCGACCGGTGCCCCCTCGATGAGCACGGTGGTCACGTCGACCTCCGGCCGCCGTTCGACGGCCACTCCGGCCGCCTCGGCCAGCACCTGCTCACCGGCGCGCATCATGAACTCGGGCCAGTCGGGCGGAGGGAAGACCGCGACGCCGTACGGCCAGCTGTCGACGACATGGACGATCCGCAGCGGCAGCCCCCTGCGGGAGGCGTCGTCGACCGCCCATCTCACGGCCGCCGTGGCGGTGGGCGAGCCGTCCGTCCCGGCGGCGACCAGTTCAGCCATGGCTCGCCCTCCTGCTCTCTGCGCCTGCTGGGGCTCCGTCGGAGCGTGACCTGGGCGGTCCCCGCCCAGCGGCGGCCGTCCGGCACGGGCGGGACCCCTGCCCCTCTCCTTCCCGGTCCCGGCCGGAGGGACCCCGCGGCCACGACGGCAGGCGCGGCCGGGCGGCGCTAGTGGCCCATCACGGGCCTCGCCCCCGCGGCCGGGATCGGCAGGTGCTCGCGGATGAGCAGCCCGCTCGCGGCCAGTACCCACAGTCCCGCCAGCAGACCGGGCAGGTACCCGACCAGCAGGCCGTCAGGCGCCAGCGCGCCCCCGGTGATCCCGACCGCGAACGCGGCCAGCACCATGACCACGGCGACCACCACGGCGGCCCAGGCCATCCAGAGCGGGAACACGCGCGTACGCATGATGGCCGCGGCCGAGGCCCCGAACGGCACCGCCATCGCGATCCCGGTGACCGTGCCCATCACCGTCAGAGCGGTGTACGGCCCGGCCGCGATCGCCAGGAGCGGCCTGTGCAGGGTCATCGCGTAGGTCATTCCGGCGAACACCGCCACGCCGACGAACCCGATCGCGGAGACGAGAATGTAGCCGGCGAGCACCAGCGCGGGTGCGTCGCTGCTCTCCTCCGCGCGCCGGAAGGCCGTGGCCAGCGCGGTGCCGAACCACAGGAACAGCGCGATCGCGATGGCGTACAGCAGCGCTCCGGCCAGGATCTGGGCCCGGTACTCCGCCAGGTATCCGGCGATCGTCGACACCGGGGCCGTGACCCTCGGCGCCCCTCCCATCACCAGCCGCCCGACGATCCAGAACACCAGTGCGCCGATGCCTGCCAGGCCACCCCATCGGAACTCGTGACTCTCCTTCACGTGAATCACCCCCACGCTCCACGATTCGCCGCTTCCGCCGACACTTCCAGGGCCGAAGGTCCCTACTTCGGCTGCCTTGGGGCAGCCGAGGGCCGATCGACCGGGACGGGGGGACCTTCGGCCCTTAACGCGGGTGAGGGCGGTCGGCAAGCTTGGGGGGTATGAAAGCCGACTCGGTCCGATTGGAGGCGCTCTCCCGCGGGGAGTGCATCGATCTGCTTGCCTCGACGCCGATCGGGCGGATCGTCTTCACCGACCGGGCACTCCCCGCGGTGCAGCCGGTCGGCTTCTGCCTCGACGGCGAGGACATCGTCATCCGCACCGGCGGGGGGTCCAAACTCGCCGCCGCCACCCGCCACACCGTGGTGGCCTTCGAGGCCGACGACTTCGACCTGCAGGCGTTCACCGGCTGGTCGGTCACCGCCGTGGGGCACGCGCGAGCCGTGCACGACCCCGCGGAGATCGCCCGACTGTCGGCACTGCCGCTGACGACCTGGGCGCTCGGCGGCTGGGACCACTTCATCGTGGTGCGGACCGAGCAGATCTCCGGCCGCCGCGTCCGGCGCTGAGGCGCTAGTGAGCCTGCGGCGGGGCGGGGACGACCGCGACGGGGCAGATCCCCCGCTGGAGGAGCGACCTGGCGACCGGACCGACTTTGCCGTGCCCGCGCGCGCCGCCGACCACCATGAGGCTCGCCTGTCTGGACAGGTCCGGCAGGAGGCTCTTGGCGGGCTCGGCGACGGAGCGGGCCTGGACGGACACCGCGGGATACCTGCCCTGCCACGGTTCCAGGCGCCGCGTCAGGTCGTCCTCGGCGCCCCTCGCGACGGCCTCCGTGTCGGGCACCAGCGGCATCGGCGCGCTCCACGCCGCCGGCTGCAGGCGCCTGGCCTGCACGGCAACCAGGTCCAGCCGCCGGATGTCGGCCTCGTGGAAGGCGAACTCGATCACCTCATCGGCTGTGTCCCCGGCCATTCCCAGGACCACGGCCCCGCGGTGCCGAGAGACGGGGATCGGGCCGGGGCCGCGCACCACGACCACCGGGCAGCTCGCGTGCGCCGCCACGTAGCCGGCCACCGACCCCAGAACGGTCCTGGCCAGGGTGCCCATGCCGCGGGAGCCCACCACGACCAGCTCCGCGCGGGCCGACAGCTCCACCAGCCGGTCGCCGGCGGCCCCCTCGTGCAGGTCGGCGGTGACACCGGTGATCGTGCTGCGCGCGCGGGCGCAGTCGGCCCCGTGGTACAGCACGTGTTCGGCCGCCTTGCGCAGGTGAAGCTTGGCCTCGTCATCGGCCTCGCCGTACGGCCACCGCCACGTGTGGGTCACCGCCAGGGGCAGCTTCCTGAGCTCGGCCTCGTCCATCGCCCATTCCAGGGCCTGCATGGAGAAGTCGGAACCGTCGTAGCCGACGACGACGTCACGGGTATCGGTCATCTTCCTCACCTCCCTCCCATGCTCGGCGCCCCGGCCCCGGCGCGGCAGGGCGGAAGGTCCCACCGGCCCGGGACCTTCCGCACTCCTTCCCCCTTCGCTTCCCCTTCCTCCCGTTTCCTCCTTCTTCCGCGTTCCTTCCGCGCGGGCTCCGGCCCGGGTGGTCCCGCGCCCCGTCCGTGCCGGGCGGCCGGGCCTCCGGATCGGGCCCGCCCGGCGCAGGTCCCCGACACCGGCGCGACGCGGCGTGCGGGATGCTTGATGGGTGGTCTGCCTGCGTTTCGCCGACGAGCTGCGGATGTTCCTCGCCCCGGACCGGCGGGGCGGGCAGGTGCGCGTGCCCCATGACGGCACCTCCTCGCTGGGCCATCTGGTCGAGTCGGCCGGCGTGCCGCTCACCGAGGTCGGGGGGCTGGTGCTCGGCGGGCGGCGGAGGGCCCCGTCCCACCGGCCGGATGACGGCGACACCGTGGACGTCCTGCCGGTGCGGAGGCCGCAGCGGGTCGACTCCGCCGGGTTCGTGCTGGACGTCCACCTGGGCACGCTCGCGCGGCGGCTGCGGCTGCTGGGCGTCGACGCCGCCTACGGCAACGACCGCGACGACGACGAGCTGATCGCCCAGGCGAACGCGGAGCGCCGGGTGCTGCTGACCCGGGACCGCGGCCTGCTGCGCCGCAGGGCGCTGTGGTCAGGAGCGTATGTGCGCGGAGTCCGGCCCGACGACCAGCTCGCCGACGTCCTGGACCGGTTCGCGCCCTCCCTGTCCCCGTGGACGCGGTGCACGGCCTGCAACGGGCTGCTCGCACCGGTCGCCAAGCAGGACGTGGAGCACCTCCTCGAACCGGCCACCCGCCGCACCTACGACACCTTCGCCCGCTGCCGCTCCTGCGGTCACCTGTACTGGCGGGGCGCCCACCAGCGGCATCTGGAGGCGATCGTCGAGCGGGCCCGCGGATGAGCGGCGCTCCGACGGAGGCCGGTTGCACCCGCAGGTCGCCCAGCAGGCGGACGGGCGGTCATGAGGGCCGGGTGGAGCTCCGCTCCCGCGCCCGGCCGATCTCCGCCGCCACGGCCAGCGCGGCGCTCTCCTGGAGGCGGTAGCCCATCGGGCGGGCCAGCTCCAGCGCCTCATCGGCGCAGGAGAGCGCCATGTCGCGCCGGCCCGTACCGAGGTGCGCGCGGGCGAGTCCGAGCAGGGCCCTGACCCGCATGTAGGGCATGCCCGCCTCGGTCGCGAGCCCGAGCGCCCGCTGATGCACCTCCACCGCCTCGCGGTGATGTCCGCCCGACGTATGGACGGTGCCGAGGACGTTCGCCGCACTGCACAGGGCGTAGACGTGACGGGTGTTCTCGGCCAGGTCGTGCGCCGCGACCGCGTGATCGAGGGCGGAGCCCAGACGGCCCGCGTCGCGGTGGATCTCCGCCATGGTGGCGAGGCTTTTGGTCTCGGACACGGGCAGGCCGCTCGCACGGTCGTGCGCGAGCGCCTCGGTGGCCAGGGTCAGGGCCTCGTCGAGATGTCCGAGGAGGCGCCGGACGGTCGCGAGTTCGTTCAGCGAGGAGCTCAGGGGGCTGTCGCGCAGCGTCCGGTGCAGTGCCACGGCACTGCGCAGGTGCCGCTCCGCCTCGTCGAGGGCACCGAGTTCGAGGCAGATGGTGCCCAGGTTGCTCAGGGCGTTCGTCTCGCCGTAGACGTTGCCGATGTCGCGGTTGACGCGCAGGGCGACGTCGAGATGGTTGGTGGCCTGCCGCAGTTCACCCTGATCATGACAGGCGGAGGCGGCGTTGTTGTGGGCGGTGGAGGTGCCTTGAGGCCATCCGGCCCGTTCGCTGTGGTGCGCGGCAGCGGCGTAGGCGGCGCGTGCCTCGTCGTAGTGGGAACGCAGGTAGGCGGCAGCGCCGGCGCAGAGCTGCGCCGCCGCCAGGCCGGACGGCTCGCCCTCGGCCGTGGCGGCGCGCAGGGCCGCCACGGCGACGGCGACGCAGTCGGCGATGTCGACATGTTGGAACAGGTGGCCGCGCAGGGTGTCGGCGATCAGCCACGCGTGGCGCCGCGGCCCGTGCTCGGCTGCGTGGACCGCGGTGGCGACCAGGTTCGCGCGCTCGTCCCGCAGCCAGTTCACGGCCGCGCCGCGCCGGCCCGGCGAGAGGCCGGCGTGCCCGTCCGGCGCCTGCGCGGCGGGCCGCCGGGTGATCGCTTGGACGGCGGGCAGCCGGGTGATCGCCGGATAGGCGATCTCGGCGGCCCGGGCGGCTCCGGCCAGGTACCAGGCGCCGAGACGTTCGGTGGCCTCATGGCGGCTCCCCAGGCCCTCCTCCTGCCGGGCGAGCTCCTCGGCGTACTGGCGCAGCAGGTCGTGGAAGGTGTGGCGGTGCGGCTGATGCTCCGTGAGAAGGTGAGCGGCGGCGAGCCGATCCAGCAGCCGCTCGGCCCGCGACACGTCGATGCCGGCCAGGGCCGCGGCGGCCGGGGCGGTGACGTCGGGACCGGGGACCAGGCCGAGCAGCCGGAACAGCCGCCGGGCGGGGAGCGGCAGCCGCGCGTAGGACAGGCCGAACGCGGCGCGCACCGCCAGGTCACCGTCGATCTGGAGCATATCCAGCCGCCCGGCGGCCAGTGCAGTGCCATAGTCGGCCAGGGACCAGCGCGGATGGGTGGCCAGGGTGGCGGCGGCCACGCGCAGGGCGAGCGGCAGGTGGGCGCAGAGCTGGACGATCTCCTCCGCTGCCCGCTGTTCGGCCGCCGGGCGCTCAACGCCGATCGCTGATCCCAGCAGTTCCAGGCTCTCGGCCTGGTCGAGCACGCCCAGGGAGAGCCGCCGGACGCCGTGGGAGGCGGCCAGCCCGGAGAGCGCGTCCCGGCTGGTGACCAGGGTCAGGCAGCCCGGCGCGCCCGGTAGCAGCGGCCGCACCTGGTCGGCCGTGTGGGCGTTGTCGAGCAGCACGAACATCCGCCTGCCCGACAGGTGCGACCGGTACAGGCCTGCGGCCGCCTCCTCCTGACCGGGGATCTGCTCGGCCGGCACGCCCAGCGAGCCCAGCATCCGGGTGAGCGCCTCCAGCGGCGCCATCGGCGGATGCAGTGAGTGGCCCCGCAGGTCGATGTAGAGCTGCCCGTCTGGGAACTCGCCGGCCATCTGGCGGCCGAAACGCACGGCGAGGGCGGTCTTGCCCACCCCGGCCGCCCCGGTGACGGCTGCCACGACGGCCGTGGTCGAGCCGTCGGGAACGCCGCAGCGCCGCAGCGTGGCCAGGTCGCGCTCGCGCCCCACGAAGCCCATGACGTCGGACGGCAGTTCGGCGGGGGCCGGAGCCGGCTGCGCCTGCTGCGGCGGCGGGGCGCCCAGGCCGGGGTCGTCGGTGAGGATCGCCGCTTCGAGCCGGCGCAACTCCGGCCCCGGGTCGAGCCCGAGCTCCTCGGCCAGCAGGGTCCGCCCGGCGCGGTAGACCTCCAGCGCGTCGGAGCGCCTCCCCGACCGGTAGAGGGCCAGCATGAGCAGCCCGCGCAGGCGTTCCCGCAGTGGCTGCTCGGCGAGGAGCGCCGCCAACTCGCCGGTCAGGTCGCGGTGCCGGCCCAGCGTCAGCTCCAGTTCGGCCCGCTCTTCGAGGGCGACCAGCCGGAGCTCCTCCCACCGGCTCACGGGGGCCTCCACCTCCGGCAGATCCAGATCGGCGAGCACCGGGCCGCGCCACCACGCCAGCGCCCGGCCCAGCAGGTCGCTCGCCTCGGCCGGCCGGCCCTCCCTCGCCGCCCGCCGGGCTCGCTCGACGTCCTTCTCCGCCAGCTGCACGTCGACGAGGCCACCGCACAGCCGGTAACCGGAACCCATGGTCTCGATGAGCTGCGGCTCGGCGCCGGCCTCTCGCAGCGCCCGGCGTACCGTAGCCATCGCGATCATCACCTGGTTGCGCACGGTGGCCGGCGGGTCGGTGCCCCAGATCGCGGCCAGGCGCTCGATGGTGAGCGTCTGTCCGTGGTGCACTGCGAGCATGGCCAGGACCGCCCGGGCGCGGTGCCCGCCCAGCCGCACCGCCCGCCCGTCCGCCACGGCCTCGAACGGGCCCAGGATCCTGAACTCCACCCCGCGGGCCCCCATGGTGATCACCATATCGGCTCCGCCCGCGCGATCGGCGCCGATCCGCCACCACAGTCACAGAGCCCGCAACCCGCCACCGTCCACGGCGAGCATCGTTCCCGTCAGGTACGAGGCCGCCGGTGAGAGCATGAAGGCGGCCACCCGGCCGAACTCCTCGGGCTCCCCGTACCGGCGGAGCGGCAGATCCTCCGGGATGGTCACGCCGCCGACCGGCCCCGGCCGCCCGAGGTCGGCGGTGCGGTCGGTCCGGATCCAGGCCGGCAGCAGGCCGTTGACCCGGATCCCCCGCGGCCCCAGCTGATCGGCCAGCGACTTGGCCACCATGGCCAACCCCGGGCGCAGGCCGTTGGAGACGTCCAGGTTCGGTATCCCGGCGCGTACCGCGGTGGACAGCACGGCCAGGATCGAGCCGCCTGGGCCGACGCCGCCCGCGACGGCGCGCATCAGGCGCACCGGTCCGAGGAAGACCTCGTCGAAGGCGCTTCTCCACTGCTCGTCGGTGACCGTCTCGACGCGTCCCGGCGGCGGGCCTCCCGCGTTCACCAGTGCCCCGTCGAGTCGCCCGAAGGTGTCGAGGGCGGCGGCGACCAGTACCGTCGCGGCCCCCGGCGTGGACAGATCGACCTGCAGGCCGATGCCGCGGCCCGGTCCGGGCAGCCGGACGGCCGCCTGCTCGGCGGCGCCCGCGGTGCGCGCGGCGAGCACGACGTGCGCCCCCTCGGCTGCGAGCACCTCGGCTGTCGCCCGGCCGAGCCCGCGCGAGGCTCCACCCACGATGTACACCCGCCCGGCCAGCCTCAGGTCCACGGCTCGCCCTCCGGCCCGTCGGGCCGGCGAGCCGGCGCCCTGCCGTGGCTGAGCCGCCGGTACAGCTCGGCCGAGCCGATCGCGGCGGGCAGGCCGCCCGCGACGCGGATCACCGCGTCTGCCGCGCCGCGCCACTCCCCCGCCTCGTCGGTGAGCACCGCCACGATCCGATCCCCGTCCTCCTCGTCACCTGGTTCCACGCTCGCGCTGGCGCAGTAGGAGATCCACCGCGCCTGCCGCGCCGCCAGATCGGCGGCGATGTCCGCGGGCAGGTCGTGCTCGGCGAGCAGGCGCCGCGCGAGCCCCGCCGCGAACTCGGCCGGGAACCCGGCCGCTCCCGGCCAGGCGGACGGGATGATCTCCTCGACCCAGCCGGTGTCGGCACAGTACTTCCGCGTGATCTCGCGCATGAGGTCCGCCACGGTGGCGGCGGTCGGGACGGACGGGTCGAACACGATGGCCCGGCCGCTCACGTGCGCCGGTAGCCGCCTCAGCGTGGCCCGCACCAGGGAGACGGCCGAGCAGTGGCCGAACAGGAGATAGGGCGGTCCGCCGAAGGACCGCACCGCTCCGGCCCAGTGGCGGGCCTGGGCGTCCACCGGCACCACCTCCTCGTGCAGCCCCGGATGTTCCAGAGGGTCCACGACATGGTCGACGCGGGCCCCGAAGCGGTCGCTGAGCGGCCGGAAGGATGCCGGCGGCGTCCGGGTGGAGAACTCGAAGCGGACGATCGTCGCCGGAGGCTCGATGACCAGCACGCCTACCCCACCTCCGCCGGGTAGGCGTACTCCACCCGGAGCACCCGCGCGATCTCGTCCAGAGTGGCGGACAGCCGCTCGTGGCTCTCCACCGCGCCCGCGACGAGGCCCAGGTTGCCGTGGTAGCCCGCTCTCCAGTCGACCTCCGCGCCGGGCAGCGCGGAGATCCGGACCTGTTCCACGCCGGGCACGCGCCCGAGGTCCTCCACCCCCCGGACGGCGGTCACCCGCACCGCCCCGGCCCGCGGCAGGACGAGCCGCTGGAACGCCACGCAGGAGTAGGACAGCGTGCGCGGCGTCGCCGTACCCAGCGCCGCGGCGAGGGCGAGCCGTACCGGGTCGGCGCCGGTGGCCCGCCGTAGCAGCGGCGCCACGAAACCGCCCAGCCTGCCGTTGACCTCGATGACGCGCGGCCCCGTCGCGGTGAGCTTCAGCTCGGTGTGGACCAGCCCCGACCTGACGCCCAGGGCCCGGATCGCCCGATGAGCGAGCTCTGCTGCGGCCGAGGCGGTCTCGGGTCTCAGCGTCGAGGGGACGAAGAAGCCCGCCTCCCGGTACGGGGACTCCAGCGGCAGCCGGCCGGTGACCGCCAGCGGCCGGGGATGGCCACCGGTCACCAGTGTCTCCACCGAGACGTAGTCACCCCAGGCCGGGCCGGCCACGCTCGCGTCGCCGACCAGTTGCTCCTCGACGATGTACGCCGTCCCCGGCCGGGCGGCCAGCAGCTCGCAGAGCAACGTGGAGCCCGCCGGGACATCGGCCACCGGGTAGGTGTCACGGCTCCCCGACCCGGAGACCGGCTTGACGACCGCCGGCACCCCGGCCCTGCGCAGAGCCGGCCCCACCTCCGCCGGCGAGCCGACCCGCGCGTGCCGCGTCGGCTCCACTCCCGCCGCTGTGAGCACGGCACGCTGCACCGACTTGTCGGTGAGCGCGGCGGCCGTGGCGGGGCTGTGGTACTCCAGGCCCAGCTCTTCGGCGACCGCGGCGGCCTGGCCGATTCCCGCGTCGCTGAAGGAGACGACGCCCCGGGCCCCCAGCCGCCGCAGGTCGCCGGCGCCGTCGAGGTCGATCGCGGGCCCCAACAACTCGAACAGCTCGATCAGCCGGGTGGACACGGAGGGGTCGGAGCGCCGGTAGGCGAACAGCGGGCGGCAGAGCCCGGCCGCCGCGTCGGCGACTTCCATCGGGGAGGCGGACCCCACGCCTCCGACGACGAGGACCACCGGAAGCGTCATGGCGTCCCCTCCAGCTCGTGGCCGGCGTTCCGGCGCAGGCGGTCCGCCAGCTCGCTGAACGCCGACAGCTCGCGGTGGATGTAGAGCGAGTCGGCGGCCAGCGGGATCCCGAGCTGGGCGCGTACCCTGGCGATGACCTTGGCCGCGTCGAGGGAGTGGCCTCCGAGCCGGAAGAAGTCGTCCTGCGGCCCGGGAGCGACGCCGAGCGTCTCCGTCCAGATGGCGGCGACGGCGTGCTCGGTCTCGCCGGTCGGCGTACGGGCGGCGCCGCCCGTCCAGTCCACACGGGACACCAGCGCGGCTCGATCGATCTTGCCGTGCGAGGTCAGCGGCAGGCGGTCCAGGGCCTGGAACCGGGTCGGGGTCATATACGGCGGGAGCCGGTCGGCGAGCCGGGCGCGCAGCTCGGTCTCCGTCGCCGTTCCGCAGTGGAATCCGACGAGCACGGGTCCGGTGGCGCCGTGCGCGACGACGACGGCCGCCGCCGACACCGTAGCGCAGTCGAGCAGCGCCGCCTCGATCTCCCCGGGGTCGATCCGGTACCCCCGGATCTTGACCATGCCTCCTCGCCGCCCGACGAACTGCCACTGCCCGTCGGGGCGCCGCAGGCATACGTCGCCGGAGCGGTACCAGGTGGATCCCGCGCGGCGGACGAATCGTTCGGCGGTCAACTCCGGATCGTTGAGGTAACCGAGGGCGAGGTTGCCGCCGCCGATCCACAGCTCCCCCTCCACCCCCTCATCGGTGATCACGGTGCCGTCGGCGGCGACCAGCATCAGCTCGACCCCGTCGACGGGAGACCCGATCGGCGGCAGTCCGGTGGGGACCTCCCGGCGCAGGTCTTCGGTGACGGTGGTGACCACCGTTGCCTCGGTCGGGCCGTACTCGTTGAACACCGCGGCCGGGAAGTCCGGGTGCGGCCAGCGCCGGAGCTGGTCCCCGGCCACGATGAGCGTCCGCAGCGTGCGGGCCACGCCCGGTTCGGACAGCAGTTCTTCGGCCAGCGCCGTGGTGAGGAAGCACTGGGTCACCGCGTGCCGGGCCAGCGTCGCGCGGACCACGTCCAGGTCCCGGACGACGTCGACGGGCGGCAGGGCCAGCCGCGCTCCGGCGTACAACGCCGACCAGATCTCCTTGACGGAGCTGTCGAAGCCCAGTCCCGCGAACGCCGAGACCGTGTCCCGGAGGCCGGTGCCGTACTTCTCCCGATGCCAGGTGAGCATCCGGGCCAGGCTCCGATGGCCCACCATGACGCCCTTCGGGACGCCTGTGCTTCCGGAGGTGAAGATCAGGTACGCGATGGCGTCGGGATCGGCGGTCATCGCCGGGACGTCCATGGCTCCGTCGGCGGGTCCGAGGAGGACGGGGACGCCGGCGGGCACCCGACCGGCCAGGTCGGGGCAGGTGACGACGGCGGACGCGCCTGCCCCGGCGATGATGGCCTCGACCCTGCCGCGCGGGGTGTCGGGATCCATCGGCAGGCAGGTCGCTCCCGCGAGCCAGGCGCCCAGCTGCGCGGCCACGGTGCCCGGGTCACGGTTGCGCAGGACGGCCACCGGCCCTTCGGGGGATCGCGCCGTCCCATCGCCGGCGGCGGCGCGGCGGATGGCCGCGGCCCAGCCGGTCGCCTGCCGGACAAGACCGGCGTACGTCAGCTCCTCCTCCCCGGCGACGATGGCGATCCGTTCGGGGAAGTCCCGCGCGTGACGGAGGATGGCGGCGGGTGTGGAATGCCGTGACAATAGGTTCTCCTGAAGGCGATGGGTGAGACGGACCTGCGCGGGCCCGGCGGGTCAGGTCTCGTGGAGCAGGGGGCGGCGTGCCGCCGGGACGGTCCGTGCGGTCCGCTCGGCCCAGGCGGTCACCGGCCGGACGCAGGCCGCCGCGATCGCGTAGGCGGCGGCCAGCAGCAGCCAGCCCCACACGTGCAGGGCGAACACCAGGCCGACGAGGGCGACGGGGGCGGCGACCTTCTCGACGTTGTCCCCGAGCCGGAACAGTGCGAGGTAGGCACCTCGGGCCCCGGCGGGCGACAGTCCGTTCGACAGCCCCCAGAATCCGGCGACGTGCCAGAGCTCGGCGCAGGTCAGGGCGACGGTCCCGGCCGCCAGAAGGGCCACTGCGGTCCCATCGGCGGCATACCGCGTGCCCGCGAACACCAGGCTGCAGGCGCACAGCGCGAGTGCGGCGCGCCTCAGTCGGGCTACGGCGCCCGGCACGTCGTCGGCTCCTCGCGCGAAAGACACCTGCAGCAGGATCACCATCGCGGTGTTGAGGGTGAACAACGCCGCGACGACCGAAGGCCGCACGCCCGTGATCTCCATCGCCCAGGCGGGCAGGAGGAGCGCGAGCACCGTCCTGTTCGTCGCCAGGAAGCCGGACAGCAGGGACAGCGCCAGCACCGGCCGGTCCCCGATCAGCGCCTGCCGCTCCTTGGGACGCGGCCCTCCCCCGGCCCGCTCCGAGTCGGGCAGCCTGGCGATGAACCAGGCGTCCAGCAGCAGGGTGAGGGCGTTGCCGAGGGCGAGGCCGACGTATGCCTGCGGCGAGTCCAGCAGCAGTACGGCCGACGCCCCGAGGGAGCCGGCCGCGATGCCCGCGTTCAAGGCGACCCGCATGTGCGCCTGCGCCTTGAGCCGGATCTCCTGGGGCAGCACCTCCAGCGTGTACGTGCTGCGCCCCGCCGCGGCGGCCGACTCGGCGGCGCCGAAGGCGGCCATCAGCGCGAGGAATCCGGCGAACCCGGTGACGAAGGGGTACAGGGCGAACAGGGCCGCCTTGACCAGGATGGACCAGAGCCACAGCCGCCGCGGCGACATCCGGTCCGCCACCGTCCCCAGCGGGATTCCCGTGACGAGCGCCACGACGCCCGATACCGACAGCCCCGCCCCCGCCTGGGCCACCGAGAGGTGCAGGTGCTTGATGGTGAACACGGTGCCGGCGGCGACGAAGAATCCGGTCCCGATCGAGGTGAGGCCCACCTGCAGGACGAGCCTGCCGGCCAGATGATCGCCGAAGGCCCGTTCGAGGAGGGACCTCAACGAGAGGCTCCCGCTCCGCGCGTGGTCAGCAGCAGCCTCTCGGCCAGGCCGGACACGCCGGGCTCGGCCAGCGCGTCCGAGCCCGGCACCGGCGTCAGCACGAGAGAGGCGGCGATCCCGCTCCACTCGTGGAGGAAGCGCTCGCGGTAGCGGGGGCTCCGCTCGGTGCTGTAGACGACCTCGATCTCGTCCGGATACCGCTCGGTGATCTCGTAGGCGTCCATGGCCGCGGCGTGCGCTCTGCGGATCGACAGGTATCCGAGAAGCATCTCGGCGGTCGTGCCCGGCGGGATCCGCCCCTTGCGCAGCCCGCAGCCGAGCATGTATCGGATCCGCTGCGCGGGGGGCAGGGACAGGTAGTGCTCCCGGCTGTCGACCATCGTCCACAGCGCGGGGAACAGTTCGGCCACCTCGTCGGCCTCCTCCTCCCCCTCGCGGGTGGCCGGATCGATCATGGTGAGGCCGGCGACCGTCCTGCCCTGACGCCGCAGCGCGTGCGCGATCTCCAGGGCGACGAACGCGCCGAAGCACCAGCCCGCCAGGTGGTAGGGGCCATGCGGGTCACGAGCGACGATCTCGCGTGCGTACCGGGTGCCCATCTCGCTCAGAGAGGCGGCGGGCATCGGATCGCGGCCGGGACCGGGCGACTGGACGCCGCACACGGTGACGTCACTTCCGAGGCGCTGGCTGAGCTGGAGGTATCTGACCGCGGTCCCGGCAAGGACGTGCGCGCAGTAGAGCGTCGGCGCACCGTCCGCCGGGCTGCGGCTCAGATCGAACAGGACCGGCTGGGGAGCGGTCGCGCCGCCGCCGCGGAGCACCCCGGCCAGGTCCAGGAGCCGGGGGCTGCGATAGACGACGCCGGGTTCGAGCGGGATCCCGAAGTGCCGCCTGAGCCGGGCGACGGCCACGGCGGCGAGCAGGGAATCTCCGCCCAGCTCGAAGAAGTCGTCCTCGATGCCCAGGTCGTCCCGCTTCAGCAGGTCCTGCAGAATGACCAGGAGTTCAAGCTCGAACTCGTCTCGAGGCGCCCGACGGCCGCGCTCCGCGACGCCCGTCTCGAAGGCGTGCGGCCTCACGCCGGCTCTCCCGCCGGCGGGACGGAGGCGAGCCGGGGGGAGCCGTCGCCCGCGGGCTTGTGGTACCGGGGCGGAAGGAAGGCCACGAAGTTGAGGCTCGGCTCGGCGGAGTCGTTGACCGCGCTGTGGCTCACCATCGGAGCCGCGTAGTAGGCGTCTCCCGGGCCGTGCTCATGCTCCTCGCCGCCGACGGTCATCCGGTAGCCGGCTCCGCGGATGACGTAGCCGATCTGCTCGTGGCGGTGCCGGTGATCCGGCATGTGTCCGCCCGCCTCCAGCGTGCTGATCATGATTTCGAACCAGTCGCCGACGAAGAACTCGTTGAACAGCCCCAGTTTCGTCTTCTTCCGGTCGCCGAGTTCGATGAAGCCGCTGGAGCAGGGCCGGTCGACCAGCCGCTTCAGGTCGATGGACACGGTCGGCTCAGCGGTCGGGTTGTGCGCCGCGTGCGGCACGCCCGGGGCGATCATGTAGGCGGTCCGGAGCGGCTCCATGACCCGCTCCTCCTCCCCGATCCGCAGCGTCAGCCGGCCCGAGACGCAGATGCCCGCCTGCGCCTCGTCGTGGCTGTGCGGCGGCAGGACCGCGCCCGGCGCGATCTCCACCACCTGCACCAGGGTCTCTCCTGCGGCGAAGACCCGGGCGTGCACCCCTTCGGCCAGCTCCACCGACCGGAGCTGGGGAAACATCGTCGTGACGGTCATGGTCAGTCCTTTCCGGAGAAAACGGTCCAGCTGAGGTCCAGAGGGCCGTGCACCGCGGTGAACTCCAGGTCGTAGTGGTCGGCGGAGCTGCCGTTGGTGATCGCCATGTCGGCGAGCCCGTCGTGGACGGACTGCGCGGCGACGCTGTTGGAGGAGGCGTCCATAACGGTGATCTCCGCGCCGCGGTGACCCGCCCGCTCCAGCATCCGGTCCAGCAGGGGCAGGACCGCGGAGTGGCAGGCCACGGTCAAGCGGGCGTCGTCCCCCGCGGCTCTCCCCCTCCTCGTCACGAGCCCGTACGGCGGAGTCTCGTGGAGGAAGATGTAACGTACGGCCGCTCGCGGCTCGGTGTAGAAGTAGTTGATGTTCCCGTACGCGTGCGGCACCACGAGCAGGTCGTCGTGACCTGCGAGTACCGAGTCGAACGCCTTTTCGAAGCTCGGGTACAGATTCACCGACCCGCCGGAGGCGCCCAGGAAGCGCTCCAGGATGTAATCCGCCGCCAGCTCGCTGCTCGTCCGCTCGGGACCGAGCGTCGCGATGCGCTTCGCTCCGGATCGCCGCACGTAGCCGACGAACTCCTGATAACGGCAGTCACACAGGATGGAATGTGACGACAATTGTCCCCCATGATGTCGCGTCGGCCTTTCGGCCGAGGTGGAATACGGCGACGCCTAGCGCGGGCGGTCGCCGACGATGGAGATGCGCTCCATGACCCGCCGTTCCGGGTAGTAGTCGTTGACCGCGTAGTGCTGGGTGGCGCGGTTGTCCCAGACGGCGACGGAGCCGGGCTCCCAGCGGAACCTCACCTGATACTCCGGCGTCTCCACGTGCCGGCACAGCCTGTCGATGAGATCCCTGGCCGCGCCGGGCTCCAGCCCCACGACGCCCTCGGTGAACACCCGGTTGACGAAGATGCCCCTGCGCTCCGTCACCGGATGGGTCCGCACGATCGGATGGCGCACCGGCGGGAAGTCGGCCCGCGCCCTGTCGAGCGCCTCGCCTTCGAGGAGCCCCAGCCGGGAGTAGAGCCAGTCGAAATGGTGGACCGCCTCGCGGCCGTCGGCCAACGCGGCCAGCTCGGGGTCGAGGTTGTCGTAGGCCGCGGCGACGTCGGACCAGATGGTGTCGCCGCCGCCGCCCACCGGCACCTCGACGGCCCGCAGCACCGCCCCCATGCTGGGAGTGGGATGCCAGGTGGCGTCCGAGTGCCAGGTGTTCTCCAGGCCAGGACGCTCCTCATGCTTGGCGAACCGGACGACGTCCGGCGATCCGCCCTTCGACAGGAAGGGGAAGGTCTCCACCCTCCCCCAGACCTCGGCCAGCCGGCGCTGGTCCGCGCTGGTCATGCGCTGGCCGCGGAAGAAGATGACCTTCCATTCGAGCAGCGCCTCTCTCAGCTCGGCCTTGAGCTCCTCATCGAGTGGCGCCCCCAGGTCCACCCCGGTGATCTCGGCTCCGATCAGGGGGCCCACCGGGCAGATCTGCAGCCGTTCGCAGGGCCGGCGCGGCCAGCCCTCCGGTAGCCTGCGCAGCGTTCTGGGGCCGATCTGCGCCCGCCCGGGCTCGTTCAAGATCAGAGCGTTCACAGGAAGTCCGCCTCGAAGACCCGGGTGATGATGTCGCCCTGCGGGTTGGTGAGCGTGGGGTCCTGCGCGCCGAGCCGGATGGCGACCTCGCGGGTGAGGAGATACGCCTCCCGCATTCTCGCCACCATCGGCTCGTAGGCGTCGGCCGCGAGGATGTCCTTGATGACGGGTTGCAAGGACCGCCCCAGCTCCGTCTCCGCCGTCGATCTGGCCTCCAACCACTTGAGGTGGCAGAAGGGGACTCCTTCCAGCAGGAAGGAGATCTCGTACAGTCCACGGATGAAGTCCGCGCGGACGAGGTCGGTCGTCACGGTCAGGCCGCGGTCGCGGGCCAGCTTGGCATGCTTGATGCGCATGCGCAGCCAGTGGCTCCGGCTCTTGATCAGATCAGGCATGGTGGCCGCGAAGGACGCCATGTGCGCGTCGACGACGGCGCTGAACTGCCCGCCCGGGTCCTGCCACACCTCGGCCTTCTTCAGGTAGGAGGCGGCGATCACGGGCTCGCGGACGATCTCGTCACGCAGCTCGCGCATCGCCCAGACCTTGAACGCGACGTCGTACGGCTTCCGGTACCAGACGGTCCAGTCACCGCCGGGCTGTACCAGACCGTCCTCGACCGCCGCGGCGACCGCGGCCGGATACCGGTCGTCGGGAACGTAGAGGAAGACGTCGACGTCCGAGAACTCATCCGCCAGGCCGTGGCACCAGGAGCCGACCAATGCGACTGAGGCGGCTTGGCGCACTATCTCGAATCCGGGCCTGCGGAACAGCTCGTCCAGCCGTTCGCGGGCATGCATGATGGGCTCTGCTGTCGTATCCAATGGACACCTCCTGGGAGTCCTTGCGTGCGGGGCTGTCCGGCGAGGGACGGGTGCCGTCACGTGCGGCAAGGCATGTTCGCGATCTTCACGTCGCGGATCATTCGAGCAGAGGGTGTTATGGAGCCGCTATGAATCGCCTATGAGGCGGGATGGAGGCGTACGGGCAGCGGTCCGGCCGGGAGCGCACGCCGCGGGAGGTCGGCCGCCAGTTCCAGGACGACCAGGCAGGCGGACAGCGGCAGCAGGGAGGCCGGGGGCAGGACACCCGCCTCCGCCAGGAAGAGGCGGAGCACCCAGCCCGCCTGCACGAGGGTGATGCCGGCGGCG
>NZ_JBSFPS010000099.1:0-32086 GCF_053588315.1 Streptosporangium sp. NPDC003464
ACTCGACCTGCCCCGGTGGGGCGCCGGCCCGAGCAAGGCGCACCCGGTGAGCGTCCTGATCGCGCCTGCCCGCCGGCCGCTGCCCTGGTGGACCGGCTCGGCGGACTCGACCGCCTCGACGGACTCGTGGACCCGGTCGCGGCGGTACTCGCGGAACGAGTAGGCGATCGCGCCGGCCCAGATGAGGGCGATGGCGATGTAGACGGCCGCCTGGACACCGCCGGAGGCGCCGATCCAGTCGCTGCGCAGCAGGGTCCGCACGTTGGTGAGGACGATCAGGCCGCCGACGGCGGAGCCCAGGATGCGCGGCGGGATGTGGCGGACGAGCCAGGCCGCGATGGGGGCGGCGACGACGCCGCCGAGCAGCAGGACGGCCACCCAGGCGGGGTCGATGTTCTCCGAGCCGATGCCGAGGAGGAACCCGGCGCTGGCGGCGATGGCGACGAGGAACTCGCTCGCGTCGATGGAGCCGATCACCTTGCGCGGCGCCAGGCGCCCGCTGGCCAGGATCGCCGGGGTGCCGATCGGCCCCCAGCCGCCACCGCCGGTGGAATCGACGAATCCGGCGAGCAGGCCGAGCGGGGCGAGGAACCGCTTGCGCAGCGGCTTGCCCAGGTTGCCGCGCGGCAGGCCGGAGACGGTGAAGCGGACCAGGACGTAGGCGCCCAGGGTCAGCAGGATGATCGACATGACCGGGGCGGCGGCCTCGGTGGACAGGCTCGACAGGAAGGTGGCGCCGGCGAAGGCGCCGGCGGCGCCCGGGATGCCGACCTTCCCCACGACCTTCCAGTCGATGTTGCCGAAGCGCCAGTGTGAGATGCCGGACGCGAGGGTGGTCCCGATCTCGGCGAGGTGGACGGTGGCCGACGCGGCCGCGGGGTTGGTGCCGACGGCCAGGAGCAGCGTCGTCGAGGTGACGCCGTAGGCCATGCCCAGGCTCCCGTCCACCAGTTGTGCCGCGAACCCCACGAGACCCAGGAGTATGAGCGCGCGCACAAGACCTCCCTCCCATTTTTCCGACTTGGCTAGTAGGAAAAATGGTGAATGCGGAAACGGGATCCGTCAAGTGAATGTGAGACAGCCCATCTCGAGATCCGGACGGCTCCGCGGCCCCGCCGGCCCGCGTGGAGATCAGTCCGGCGGCGGGAAGGGGTGGAAGAAGACGGTCTCCCCCTCCCCCTGCAGGCGGACGTCGAACCGGTAGGACCGCTCCCCCGACGGCGAGGCGATCAGGGTGGCGCGCCGTACCGGGTCGAGCCCGGCCGGCGGCGGCGTGCCGCCGGCCGGATAGACGCGGGTCCAGACCGGCTTGAGCAGGCCCCGGGCGAAGACCAGGAGCGGGATGTAGGTGTCCGGCCTGGCGGTGCGGAACCGGTAGGAGCCGTCGGCCCCGGTCGGGCAGCGGCCGAACAGGCCCGGCTGGCAGATCTCCAGCAGCGCGTCGGGCACCGGCTCGCCCGCGCCGTCCAGGACGCGGCCGTGCAGCTCGATCGCGTCCGGATGGTCCTCGGGCACCGCGAAGGGCCCCTCGGCGTACGGCAGGGCGTGGGCGAAGAAGGGGCCCACCGTCTGCGACGGGGTCAGGGGCGGCATCAGTCCTCCTCGAAGGGGGTCGTGCCCAGCACGACGTCCCAGCGGTAGCCGAGCGCCCACTCGGGCTCGGTGGTGTCCAGATCGAAGGCGCAGACGAGCCGTCCGCGGTCCTCCGGCCGGGGCACCGACCGGAAGATCGGGTCGTGGGCGGACAGCGGGTCCCCGGGGAAGTACATCTGGGTGATCAGCCGCTGGGTGAACGCGGTGCCGAACACCGAGAAGTGGATGTGCGCCGGCCGCCAGGCGTTGGGGTGGTTGCGCCAGGGGTAGGCGCCCGGCTTGATCGTGACGAACCGGTATCGGCCGTCGGCGTCGGTCAGGCAGCGGCCGAAGCCGGTGAAGTTGGGATCGAGCGGGGCCGGGTGCAGGTCCAGCGGGTGGGCGTACCTGCCGGTGGCGTTGGCCTGCCAGATCTCCACCAGCGTGTTGGGCACCGCCCGGCCCCGGCCGTCGAGGACGCGGCCGGTGACGATGATGCGCTCGCCGATCGGCTCCCCCTCGTGCTGCCTGGTCAGGTCGTGGTCCAGCGGCCCGACCGCCTGGTGGCCGTAGACCGGGTCGAGCAGCTCCGCCGCCTCGGGGTCGGCGGCGGGCCGTACCGGCGGATGCGCGGGGGCGCGCAGCACGGTGCTGCGGTAGGCGGGGGTGAGGTGGTGCGGGTGCGGGTCGTCAGTCACGGGGTGCTCCGGAGTCGAAGGGCAGGCCGACGTAGTTCTCCGCGAGCGTGGTGGCCGCGGCCTCCGAGGAGGTGACGTAGTCGAGGTGGGAGGTCTGCAGGCGCCTGCCGTAGGCGTCGTCGCTGTCGAAGGTGTGCAGCAGCGTGGTCATCCACCAGGAGAAGTGCTGCGCCCGCCAGACCCTCCGCAGGCAGGTGTCGGAGTAGGCGTCCAGCAGCTCGGTGGAGCCGCTCCCGTAGAAGGCGGCCAGGGCCTCGGCCAGCACCCGGACGTCGGCGACGGCCAGGTTGAGGCCCTTGGCCCCGGTCGGCGGCACGATGTGGGCGGCGTCCCCGGCGAGGTAGAGCCGGCCGTGGCGCATCGGCTCGGCGACGAACGAGCGCATCGCGGACAGGTCTCTGGAGATGATCGGCCCCTCGGTCAGCGCGAACCCCGGGACCGTCTCCAGGCGCGCCCGCAGCTCCGCCCAGATCCGGCTGTCCGGCCAGTCGTCCAGCGAGGCGTCCGGCGGGACCTGGAGGTAGAAGCGGCTGATCTCCGGCGAGCGCATGCTGTGCAGCGCGAAGCCCCGCTCGCTGCGGGAGTAGATCAGCTCCTCGGCCGACGGCGGGACCTGAGCGAGGATGCCGAGCCAGGCGAACGGATAGTCCCGCTGGAAGATCGACAGGACCCCGTCGGGGATGGAGGGCCGGCTGACCCCGTGGAACCCGTCGCAGCCCGCGATGACGTCGCAGTCGAGGCGCCGGCCCAGGAAGGTCAGGTAGGGGTCGGCCGCGAGGGAGTGCAGGGCGACGTCCGGGACGTCGAAGAGGATCTTCCCGCCGTCGGCCAGCCGCCGGGCGATCAGGTCCTTGACGACCTCCTGCTGGCCGTAGACGGTGATGGCCCGGCCCGGGACGAGCCGCTCGAACGGGATCCGGTGCCCGGCCCCGCCGTAGCGCAGCTCGATGCCGTGGTGCGGCAGCCCCTCGGCGCGCATCCGCCCGCCGACGCCCGCCTCGTCGAGCACGTCCACCGTGCCCTGCTCCAGCACGCCGGCCCGCACGCGCTGTTCGACGTACTCCCTGCTGCGTGACTCCAGCACCACCGAGTCGATGCCCCGCAGATGGAGGAGATGGGACAGCAGCAGCCCGGCGGGGCCCGCTCCGACGATCCCGACCTGAGTGCGCATGGGCCGAGCATTCCCCACCGCCGCGACCTCCGCGCCCCGGTCTTCCGCTCAGCGGAAGACGCCGGAGAGCGCGGTCGAGCCGTCCGGGAGTCATTGACAAAATCAAATTTTACGTACTAGTTTGTTTTTGCGATGAGAGAAGTCCTGTACCTGGAACAGATCGAGCAGGCCGAGGCCCTGCTCAAACCGCAGCGCGTCGAGGTGCTGCGGCAGCTCGCCGAGCCGCGCACCTGCACCGAGGTCGCGGCCCGGCTCGGCCAGACCCCGCAGCGGGTCTACTACCACGTCAAACGCCTGGTCGACGCCGGTCTGGTCGAGCAGGTGTCCGAGCGCAGAGTGCGCGGCATCCACGAAGGCATCTACCAGGCCGGGGCCCGCGCCTACTGGCTGTCGCCCCGCCTGGTCGGCCGGATCGGCCTGCGCAGGGCGCAGGACGAACTGAGCCTGGGCTACCTGCTCGACCTCATGGAGGAGGTCCAGGCCGACATCGCCGCGCTCGACCGGACGGCGTCGGAGCTGCCGTCCGTCGGCGTCTCCGGAGAGATCCACGTGCCGCCGGAGCGCCGCCAGGAGTTCCTGAACGACCTGCAGACCGCGCTGCGGGACATTTTCACCCGCTACGGCGGCGCCGAAGGCGACGCCTTCAAGCTCGCCGTCGCCTGCTACCCCAAAGGAGAGCCCCGTGAGTGAGCCGATGACCCTGCACGCCCGTGTCGCCGCCTCCGCCAAGGAGGTCCACCGCGCCCTGACCGACCCCGCGGCGCTGCGCGTCTGGCTGGCCGAGCACGCCGAGGTCGACCTGCCGCACCGCTACGCGTTCTGGGGCCGCCACACTCCCGAGGGCCAGGAGCCCCACCAGCGCCTCCTGCACGTCGACGACCACACCCTGCGCTTCGCCTGGCTGCTGGACGGCGAGGAGACCACCGTCGAGTTCCGCCTGACGGAGGAGAGCCCGGAGTCGACCGTCATCACGCTGTCGCAGACCCATTTCGACTTCCAGGACGTCGTCACCGGCGCCAGCATCCGGGGCGTGCTGCAGACCTTCTGGGCGCTGGCCGTCGCCAACCTGGTCGACCACCTCGAAGGCCGCCCCCTCACCCCGATGTGCGACTTCACCTCCGCGCGGCTCCGGGAAGAGGTCGTCATCGACGCGTCGCGGGAGGCGGTCTACGACTCCCTCGTCGACTCCGGCAAGGTCAGCCGCTGGTTCGGCTTCCCCATCGAGATCGAGCCCCACGTCGGCGGGCGCTTCGCCATGGGCGGCTTCGAGGCAGGCCAGGCCGCGAAGATCATCGACCTCGACCCCGGCCGCACTCTGTCGGTCGACTGGGCCGACTACGGCGTCACCACCTGGGAGCTGGAGGACTCCGGCGGCGGGACCCGGCTCACCTTCGTGCAGAGCGGCTTCAGCACCGGGCAGACGCCCTACGCCACCTGGATGGGCTGGCTCAGCGGCATCGCCGAGCTGCGCCGCTTCCACGAGCTGGCCGACTGGCGCCCGATCTGGCTGGACGCCCCGGAAGGGGCGGCCGCCGAGGAGGCCACCGTTCGGTGACGCCCCGCGGAGCGATCCCTGCCACACTCCTGCCGCGCTCCTGCCGCGCTCCTGCCGCGCTCCTGCCGCGCTCCGGTCACACTCCTGCCGCTCGCCGCAGCGGTGGCGGGCGAGCGGGCGGGACGGGCCGGCGTGACCGGCGCCGAGGCCGGTCGGCACCCCCGGGCCAGGGGCATGGCATCGCTCCACCCCTCCGGCTCCCAGAAAGTTCAGTGAAGACGTTTCACATCCAGCGACCGTGATCACGCCGTCCATGTCGGTCGATCACCATGACCCGGGAAGGACCCCCGAGATGCGCAAGATCATCGCCTCCACCTACAGCACGCTCGACGGCTTCATCGACAACCCGCACCTGTGGTCCATGCAGCACAACAGCGACGACGCGATGGCCTACGCCTTCGCCATGACCACCGGGTGCGACGCGCTGCTGCTGGGCCGCACCACCTACGAGGGCATGGCCCAGGCCTGGCCGAACATGGGCGGCAACCCCTACGCCGACCACGTCAACGGCATCACCAAATACGTCGTCGCCTCCCAGCCGGTCGAGACCGGCGCCTGGGCCCCCACGGTCGTGATCCCCGGAGACGACCTGGCCGCCCAGGTCACCAAGCTCAAGGAGCAGGCCGGCAAGGACATCCTGATCTGGGGCAACGGCCGGCTCACCGACGACCTCGCCCGGCACGGCCTGCTGGACGAATACCGCGTCTGGATCTACCCCGTCATCAAGGGCGAGGGCGAGCCCCTGTTCCGCCCCGGCAGCGCCACCCCCGTCGAACTGGCCGACAGCACCACCTTCGACTCCGGTGTCGTCGTCCTCACCTACCGGACGGCCGGCGCCTGAGCAGGCCGGGACGGCCACCACCCGGGCCGGTGGTGGCCGCCGCCCCAGGGCGCCGCCCCGAAGGAACCGCCCCAGGGCTCCGCCCCAAGGAGCCGTCCCTCGGAGAGCCGCCCCTCGAAGGGCCACCCCTCGGAGGGCCGCCGCGACGAGCTCGCCGCCCCTACCGCCGGCGCGACACCGTGGCCAGGTCGCGGGAGAGCGCACCGGCGGCGGTCAGCACCGCGGGGGCCAGCCGCCGCAGGTCGGCGCTGTGCCGCCAGGCCACCAGCGACAGCGCCGCCACCACCCGGTCGCCGGGCCCGCGCACCGGCACCGCGACCGAGCAGGTACCCAGCGACATCTCCTCCTGGGTGCAGGCGACGCCGGTCCGCTGGATCTCCCGCAGCTCGGCCCGGAGCCGCACCGGATCCACCACCGTGCTGGGCGTGTGCGCGGTGAGCCCACCGGCCAGCACCCGCTCCACGGTCTCGGGTCCGGCGAAGGCCAGCAGCACCTTGCCGACGGCGGTGGCGTGCAGCGGCAGCTCTCCCGCCACCCGCGAGACGATCGGCACGGACGTGGGCCCGCGCAGCCGCTCCACATACAGCGCCCGATCGCCGCGGAGCACGGCGAGCTGCACGTTCTCCCGGGTGGCGGCGTAGAGGTCCTCCATGTACGGCAGGGCCAGCTCGCGCAGCTCGCGCGGCTCGGCCGCCTGGGCGCCGATCTGCCACAACCGCATCCCGACCCGGTAGGACCCGTCGGGCAGCCGCTCCACGAAACCCCCGTCGGTCAGCTCCCTGACCAGCCGGTGCCCGGTGGCCGGCGGCAGCTCGGCCCGGCGGCAGATCTCGGTGAGGGTCAATCGCGCGTCTCCGGGCAGGAACGCGCCCAGGATGGCCATGACCTTCCCGGTGACCGTCGGCGCCCGCACGTCCCTCAGCCTAGGCGTGAGGCGAGGATCCCGGCACGGGCGAGCTGCACCTGGCGGGCTTTCTTCGCCGCGTAGCCCAGCAGCGGGCCGTTCCAGGCGTGCACCACGAGCGTGTCCTCGACCTCGGTCCCGCCGTCCTTCCCGGCGAGGGCGAAGCGGTAGTCCAGCCGCACCCCGCCGGGACTGTTCACCTTCCCCTCCACGGTCCGCGGCGTGCTGCGCAGCGTCACCTTGATCAGGTTGTCGTAGTTGACCAGGCCGAGGAACCTGAAGCGCTCGACCGAGGTGTAGCGGGTCTCCTCTCCGTCCTGCTGGATGTCCTTGACCGCGACGACCAGCGGGGAGAGCCCGACATAGCTCTGCGGCTGGCTCAGGTGCGCGCGGAGCGCCTCCGGAGTGTTGCGGACGTGGAAGGTATGGCGAAGTGTTGCCTTCGGCACCGTTCTGCCCCCGTTCAAGATTTTTACTGGGAGACACTAACGGGTTCGGCCATGTACCACCGGGCATGTTGCTCACCTCGTGTGAGGGAATCGAGTCTCCGGGGCAGTTCGCGGCGGGAGAAGGGGTCGGCTCCGGCGTTGCGGATGTGGATGCCCACGGCGTACATGTCCCGGACCTCCATGAGGGTGGAGTATCCCGGCCACGAGCGCAGATCGCTGCCGTAGGCGTCGGCGAAGGCGTCCACGTCGGCGGCCGTCAGGCCGAAGCGGCGCTGGCCGTGGTAGGTGTGGACCAGGTCCCACTCGCGCGGCCCGACCGCGACGCCGTCCCAGTCGCAGAGCACCACGTGCCCGTCGGTGCAGCGCAGCAGGTTGTCGATCCAGGCGTCGCCGTGCAGCAGCACCGGGGAGCCGTCCATGCCCAGGCCCGCCCAGCGTTCGGTCAGCTCCGCGATGCGGTCGCGCAGCCAGGCCCGCTGGCAGGCGGTGAGCTCCTCGGAGCGGTCCACGGCGCGGCGCACCTCCGACAGCGGGTCGGCGAACCGCTTCAGCGCCACCGGCGGCACCGGCAGCAGGTGCAGGCTGCGCAGGATCTCGCCCAGCTCCGTGGTGGTGGGACGGCCGCTGGCCGGGACGTAGTGCCAGAACGTGACGACCCTTCCGTCGTGGACCACGGGCTGCTCGGAGATCTCGTCGGCCGGGCGCACCGCGGGGAAGCCCTGCTGGGCCAGCCAGCGGGCCACCGCGAGCACGACCGGCAGGCGGGTCAGCGCGTTGGGCGCGGTGGCGATCCGGACCACGATCTCGCTGCGCAGCTTGAAGACGGCGTTGCTGCGCACCCGCAGCAGCTCGGCGTCCCTGTGGTCGATCCCGAGATCCTCGCAGACTTCGCGCAGGACCGTGAACGCCTCCTCCGCGAGCGGGCCCATCAGCTGACCGGCGTGGCGTCGGCGAGCAGTTCGCTCAGGCGGCGCACCGCCACCGCCTTGTGCCGGCCGGGCGGTACCTCCGTCAGCAGCGCCCGGGCACGGTTGACCACGATGGAGGTGCGGTGCTCCGGCGGCACCTGGAGCAGGGCCTTCTGGGCCAGGTGGCAGGCGTCCTCGACCTTGCCGCCGCGGATCAGGTGCGCGGCCTGGTCGAGCAGGATGAGCACCGGGTCGATGGCGTAGGGGCCGGAGGGGCCGGGCGTCCAGTCGACGTCCTCGCCCAGCTCGATCAGGGTGCCGATCCGGTAGAACTGCAGCCGCCGCTCCGAGAAGCGGAAGGCCAGGTGGTCGTGGCCCTCCGGGGGCATCCTGGCGAAGATCCGCTCGGCCTCCGCCAGCGCGATCCTGGCGGCCTTGTGCTCGCCCATCCTGGCCAGCGCCCGCGCCTCCGCCGCCGCGCCGAGCGCCGCCGGGGAGCTGGGCGCGCTCCCGGCGAGCATCCGGGCCTCGCGGGCGAGCCGTACGGTCTCGGCCAGGTCGCCGTAGTAATAGGGGAGCATCGCCTGCTGCGCCCGGACCAGGGCGCGCAGCCGCAGATCGCCCATGTCGTCGGAGGCGGTGCGGGCGGTGCCGTACCAGGCGTGCGCCTGGCGGGTGTCGCCGAGCTTCATCAGCGCGTCGGCCGACAGCAGCGCGAGCATCACGGTGGCGTTGAGCAGGCGGCGCTGGGCCATCGCGGGCTGGCGGGCCGCCGAGAGCGTCCGCACGTCCGACAGCTCCAGCATCAACCGGTAGAGCATCGGCAGCGGGGCGCTGGTGATGTATTCGCGGCGGTAGCGCAGCACCTGCTCGTCGAGCCGGTCGAGCTGCTCCTCGGAGACGGTGGCGACGGCGAGCGTGCGGTCCAGGTCCTGGCGGGTCCGCTCGACCTCGGCGAGCAGCCGCCCGCTCATCGCGAACCGGGAGCCGAGCAGCGCGTGGTGGAACAGCGCGCGGCGCTCCATGTCGTCGTCGATCCGCTCCTCCGCCTGGTACGGCGAGCGGCCCTCGGCGCCGGAGACGACCACGATCTTGACCCCGCCGTCGTCCTCGCAGTAGTCGCCGGCCAGGCCGAGCCGTACCGCGTTGGCCCGGTAGAGCCGCGCCAGCAGGTCGATGGTCTGCGGCCGGGGCCTGGCCCGGTTGTTCTCCCAGGCGTTGAGCAGGTCGATGCTGGCCCGCGCCGCGCCGAGCCCCTGGCGCTCGCACAGCTCCTCCAGCTCCTGGACCGACTGCCTGGCCGACCATCCCCGGGCCAGCCGGTGCGCCTTGAGCAGGCTCACCCCGCAGCAGCCGTGGATGGCCTGGGTGGTCTGCCAGAGCGTCCACTGGCGGGCCTCGGCCTGCCCGCGCCAGCGACGCGCACACGCGGGCGAATGCTCACCTCGGGCCACGGCGCCTCCCGGTCGCTGTTCACACAAGATTAACGAGAGCGCACCACAGCGTAAGCGTGCCTGTGCATTGCATTCCCTTTATCCGCGGGTTTTCCACGGAACATCGGTGAGTTTCCGGTCTATTCCACTGATCCCCACCCCGGTCTGAAGCGGGGCCGATTGCCTGACCTGCCGCAAAACCGCACTCTGCTGGAAAGCCCCCATCGCCCGCCAGGAGTGATCCGGATGACGGCAGAGCACGGCGAGGCCGTCGACCATCTACGACGGCTAGCCGCCCAACTGGAGGCGCACTCGTTCCAGGTGCGTCTGAAAGCTCCCGCGGGGCTCTTCCCCCGCCTTCATGTGATCAATCCGATGGTCCCGGCCAGGACGGAGGACGTCCTCGCCGCCCACGAGGCGGACGGCGAATGGTGGTTCTGGCTGTCCTGGGCCGGACGCATCGGACATGCCGAAGATGTCGCCACGGCTGCGGAACGTGTGGCTAGTGTGCTTCATGTGATACGCAGATAGGTGATTCTTGGGCTTCACATGGGTAGCACCCGTTGATCAAGCCCAGAAGGGAGCGCGACCGTGAAAAGGATTCAGGTCATCCAACGTCCGCGTCCACCGCGTGAGCCGGCCCCGCTCGACCTGCGGAGCCCCTCAGGCAGGCAACTGCCTTTCTGACAGCCGGGACAGGCCGACGGCGGAGAGTCGACCGGCGCTCCCCGCCGGACACCCCCACCGCCGGTCCCCGAGCCCGCCCCCGCGAGGGAGCCCGGCACCCGCGCCGCGGAGACCGGGATCTCGCGCTGCAAGGAGCGAGATCACTCCCTGCAAGAGGCCGTCAAGCGGCCTGCAGGCATCCCGGCGGACCTTGTCCTCATGACCGACACCCCGTTCACCGCAAGTGTCAGCGTGGTGGTCCCCGCTCTGAACGAAGCCGCCAACCTGCCACACGTCTTCGCGACCCTGCCCGCCTGGATCGACGAGGTCGTCCTCGTCGACGGCAACTCCACCGACGACACCGTCGCCGTCGCCAGAGCCCTCCGTCCCGGCCTGCGCGTCGTCACCCAGACCCGCCGGGGCAAGGGCAACGCCCTCACCGAGGGGTTCGCCGCCGCCACCGGCGACATCATCGTCATGATCGACGCCGACGGGTCCACCGACGGCCGGGAGATCATCGCCTTCGTGACCACGCTGGTCGAGGGCGCCGACTTCGCCAAGGGCTCCCGCTACGCCCCCGGAGGCGGCTCCGACGACATCAGCCCCACCCGCTCGCTCGGCAACCGGATGCTCACCCTGGTGACCAACCTGCTGTACGGCACCCGTTACACCGACCTGTGCTACGGCTACAACGCGTTCTGGGCACGCCATCTCGGCGCCCTCGCCCTCGACTGCGACGGTTTCGAGATCGAGACCCTGATGAACGTCCGCGCCGCCCGGGCCGGCCTCGTGATCCGCGAGGTCCCCAGCCACGAGCGCTGCCGCATCCACGGTGTCAGCAACCTGCACGCCGTACGGGACGGCCTGCGGGTGCTCCGGACCATCCTGCGCGAACGCGCCCGCCGTACGGCCCGGCCCGTCGCGGTCCCGTCCACCACGCTCCCGTCCACCACGCTCCCGCCCGCCCCGGCCGCGTCCGCCACGCTCCCGTCCACCCCGGCCGCGTCCGCCGGGCCCGCGCGGATGCCCCTGCCGGCCCCGACGGAACGGAATGTGCCAGTCTTGGATCATGCGCTACATAGTGGTGGGGGCCGGGGCCGTCGGCGGGACCATCGGAGGAAGGCTGTTCCAGAGCGGGCATGACGTGGTGCTCGTCGCCCGCGGCGCGCACTATGACGCGCTCAAGCGCGACGGCCTGCGCCTGGCCACCCCCGCTTCCACCGAGACGCTCGACATCCCGGCCGCCTCCGGGCCGGTCCGGCTCCGCGACGACGACGTGCTGATCCTCGCGGTCAAGTCGCAGGACACGGTCGCCGCGCTGGACCCCTGGCCGCGGCACCTGCCCGTGGTGTGCGCGCAGAACGGGGTGGCCAACGAGCGGATGGCGCTGCGGCGGTTCGACCACGTGTACGGCATGTGCGTCTGGCTGCCCTCCTCCCATCTCGAACCCGGCGCCGTGACCGCCTACGGCGCTCCCATGTCCGGCATGCTGCAGCTCGGGCTCTACCCCGGGGGCACCGACGAGCTGTCCGAACAGCTCGCCGCCGACCTCCGCAAGAGCTTCTTCGCCGGATCCGCCGTACCCGATGTGATGCGGTGGAAGTACGCCAAGCTGCTGGGCAACCTGGGCAACGCCTACGAGGCGCTCTGCGGCCACGCGCCCGGCCACGAGCCGATCCTGGAACGGGTGACGGCCGAGGGCAGGGCGGTCCTCGACGCGGCCGGCATCGCCTACGCCTCCCCCGACGAGGAGGCCGCCAGGCGCGGCGACCAGGTGCGGACCGAGCCGGTCGGAGGGGACCCGCGAGGCGGCGGCTCGTCCTGGCAGAGCCTGGCCAGGGGCAGCGGCACGATCGAGGCCGACTACCTCAACGGCGAGATCGTCCTGCTCGGCAGGGAGCTGGGCATCCCCACACCGGCCAACGAGGTGCTCCGGCGCGAGGCCAACCGCTCAGCCCGCGAGCGGCTCCTCCCGGGCTCGATGTCCCCCCGGACCCTGACCGGACTGATCGACGCCCACGCCGCCGCCTCCGGCGCCCGCTGACGGCGCCGGCCCCCGCTCGACACGCTGGGCTGATCACGCGAACTCCGACGCCGGGCGCTCCCGCAGGACGCCGTCCACGTGGACCTCGACCTTCTCGTCGCAGAAAGCGGCCGGCCCGGCGATCCGCCGGCGGCGGGGGGCTCGGGGGCGCGGACCGTCTCGTGGGTCTGCGCCCGGACCCGTCGGGACAGGCGTGGGTGACCGTCAGCGTGGGGGGACCGCGTCGACCAGTCGTCTGACCGCCTCGAGGTCACCGGTCACCGTGAGCACGCCGTCGCCGATCGCCGAGGTCAGTGAACGTTCGTGGCTCAGCACGGACTGCAGCGCGAGGTGGTCGCTCTCAAGGCATGCGTCAGCCGGGCCGGACGCCTGGCCGCGCGCGACGGTGACGAGTTCGCCGTCGACGACCTCGACGCGGTAGACGTCGCGCTCCAGGGTGATCCGGTACGTCGCGGTCCACGGCGCGTCCGGCTGCGGCACGAAGAAGGCGCGCAGGCCGAGCAGTACGGTGTCGGCGCTGATCCCTCCGGTCAGCGGCACGACCGGTGAGCGCATGCCCCAGGTCCGCAGCGCCGCGAACACCGGCTCCAGCTCGGCGCCCCATTCGGTGAGCTCATACGTCCTGCTGGCCGCCGGCGGGGGCAGCGTACGCCTGCGCAGCACGCCGACCGCCTCCAGGTCACGCAGCCGCTGTGCGAGCACGCTGGGGCCGAGTCCGGGCAGGGCGGCCTGCAGGTCAGCGTAGCGGCGCGGCCCGAGGCGCAGCTCGCGCACCACCAGCAGCGCCCAGCGCTCGCCGATCATGTCGAGCGCGTGGGCGATGGGGCACGCCTGCCCGTACGTCCGCTTCCCGGCCTTCTCCGCGGCCTGCCCGGAGGTCTTCTCAGGGCTCTTCGCGCTTGCCATCGCCACCTCGTCCCGTAGCCGACCAACTTTTACTACGAAAATAGTAGCATCAACTTCGATTATCGAAGTATGGTTACGGCGAGACACACTCGTCCCCGGCCGAGGAGGCACCCCATGCACGACAGCCAGCCGACCACGGGCCCGTCCCGGTCCACCCCCCGGGAGACGGTGCACGCCAACGGCGTCGAGCTGGCCGTACAGGCCTTCGGCGACCCGGCCGCCCCCGCGATCCTGCTCATCTCGGGCGCGGAGGCGTCGATGGACTGGTGGGACGACGACTTCACCGCCCGACTCGCCGCGTCCGGCCGTTACGTGATCCGCTACGACACCCGCGACACCGGCCGCTCCACGACGTTCCCGGTCGGCGCGCCGACGTACACGCAGAACGACCTGCTCGCCGACGCGGTCGGCGTGCTCGACGCGTACGGCCTGGCCGCAGCGCACATCGTGGGCGTCTCGATGGGCGGGGGTCTGGCACAGCGGTTCGGCATCGAGCACCCGGAACGGGTCCTGTCACTCACCTTGATGTCCACCAGCCCCGGCGGGCCCGGCGGTCCGGACAATCCCGACCTGCCGCCGATGAGCGAGCCGTTGGCCAAGATGTTCGAGGAGCCGGCCCCCGGCCCCGACTGGTCCGACCGCGACGCGGTCATCGCGTACTTCCTCGCCGCCGAGCACGCCTTCTCCGGCACGATCCCGGTCGACGAGGAGCACGTACGCCGCACCGCCGGGCGCGCTTTCGATCGCAGCCCGGTCCCGGCCGCCGCGTCGAACCACTGGATGATCGAGGGCAGCGGGCCGATCCGCTCCCGCCTCGGCGAGATCACCGCACCGACCCTGGTCCTGCACGGCACCGAGGACCCGCTCTTCCCCTACGGGCACGCCGAGGCACTGGCCCGCGAGATCCCCGGGGCCTGGCTGGTCCCGCTGCCCGGCATGGGCCACCAGATGCCGCCGCGCCAGGTGTGGGACACGGTCATCCCGGCGATCGTCGGACACACCGAGCTCGGCGTGCGGTGAACGACCGCGGGCGCGACCCCTGATCCCCGGCCCGACCGCCGCCCGGCGCGCACGGCGCCGCAGACGGTGATCACATGGGTCCGTAGCGGGTCTCGCCGTGGTGGTGTACGGCGCGGACGCCCCGCCCGCCGGAGGCGTGCGTGGCCGCCTCGATCATGGGGCGGTCCCCGTCCTCAGGCGCCCAGCAGACAGGTGTATGGCTGGCGCCTCCGCTCAACGGATACACGTAGGCCACACCAACCGTTTCGGCAGGTTCACCCTGTTTTTCACAGATCGAGTAGCTCGCTACGTCCCAAGTCGCGCCACCCGTACAGGGAGTGGGGCCGTCTGTCTCAAGTCCCCGAGTGCCATCGCAGTCCCTGATGGAATCACGCCAGACGGAGTCACATGTCGCGGCCTGCCGGAAGATGCCGTCCCCGAGATCCCGCAGGCAGTTGATTCTCATCTTGAGCCCGAACGCGCACTCGTTCGGAGAGAGACCCTCACCCGCGCACACGAGATATTTGTCGAGAAGATCGGAGCAGCCGACCCTCAACGTTTGGCACAGACCGAGGACCTCGATATATGTCGAGCAGAACGCGTCGTCGCCCCGCCCGTCGTCGCGACACTCGTAGTAGGCGTCCCGCGCCTTCACGCAGTCGAAGTCGCCGGCCGGATCGAAATGGCCCGGACAGCGTGACAGCTCTCTTTCACCCGCGGCGCACACCTCGTCGGACCTGCTGGGAGTCCCCGTCCGGCACGCCAGATAGGAGTCGAACGACCTGGCGCAGTCCGCTCCACTACGGAAGGGGGCCCGCTCCCCGAATCTGCATTCAATGCGGACGATCAACGCCTGCTGGCACAACGTGGCGGAGGCTTTCACCGGATGACGCTTGACACAGGCTCCGTATCCCGGAGCTTTCGAGCGGCAGTCCAATCCTCTCGGCCCCTTACCCTTCGGGCAGATATCGTCGGCCGCGACACGCGAACCATCGCCGCCCAGGAAATGCCAGGACGGCTGCGACCGCGGGATCTTCGGAGGCGCCGCGCCCGTGGAGCAACCGGCCAGGAAGACGACGGCCATGAGTGCCGTCAGCACACCCCGGACCCACCACCCCACTGCGACCACGCACCCTCCTGATCGGTCCATGCCCGGCATCAGCCCGCAGGCGCCGATCAACTCTGCCGGATCGTCCCCGTCGGCGGCAAGATGCGCCGTGACGCCCTGCACGTGATGACAGGTCGTTGCTCGGCGGCATTGCGGAATCAGCGCCGTCGGCCTCGGCGTGGCACGCCTCCCACGGTCCTACCGGCGCCCTGGGTCCGGGCCGAGGTCACCGGGCTGTGTCAGGCCGCTCTCGTAGGCCAGGATGACCAGTTGGACGCGGTCGCGCACGTCCAGCTTGGCGATGGCCCTGGTGATGTGGGTCTTGGCGGTGAGCGGGCTGATGACGAGGCGTCCGGCGATCTCGTCGTTGGACAGGCCGAGCGCGACGAGCCGGACCACCTCCAGCTCCCGGGCGGTGAGGGCGGCCAGCCGCCGCCCGGCACCGGGAACGCCGGGAGCGAGGTCCCGCCGGTGGGCGAACCGCTCGACGACGCGGCGGGTGACGCCCGGGGACAGCAGCGCGTCCCCGCCGGCGACCACGGCGACCGCGCGGCGCAGCTCGGCCGGTTCGACCTCCTTGGTGAGGAAGCCGCTGGCTCCGGCGCCCAGCGCGGCGAAGACGTGCTCGTCGGTGTCGAAGGTGGTCAGGATGATGACGCGGCAGCCGGGGAGGGCGGGGTCGGTGACGATGCGGCGGGTGGCGGCGATGCCGTCGGTGCCGGGCATGCGGATGTCCATGAGGACGACGTCGGGGCGGGTGCTCGCGGCCAGCCGTACGGCCTCCTCGCCGTCGGCGGCCTCACCGACGACGGTGACGTCCCGGGAGCGGGCCAGGAGGCTGCGGAAACCGGCCCGCACGAGTGCCTGGTCGTCGGCGAGGAGCACCTTGATCGTCACAGTGACGAGCCTGCCACAGGGATGTCGGCCTTCACGGCGAAGCCTCCGGGGACCGGGCCGGCGGTGAGCGCGCCCCCGAGGGCGCCCACCCGTCCGCGCATGCCGGCCAGGCCGTGCCCCTCGGGGACGCCCGCGCCGCCGTCGCCCCCGTGGCCGTTGTCGGCGATCTCGACGGTGACCGAGCGCGGCCGGTAGTCGATCGTCACCTCGGCCTTGGCCGCCCCGGAGTGCTTGAGCGTGTTGGCCAGGGCCTCCTGGACGACACGGTAGACGGCGACGGCGGAGGCGGCGGGGACGGCCGAGGGGTCGCCGCGCTCGTCGAAGATCACTTCCAGCCCGGTGGCTCGGGCATCGGCGATGAGCGTGCCTAAGGAGGCGAGGTCGGGCTGGGGCGCGGTACTGCCGGGCCCCTCGCGCAGGACGTCGATGAGGGAGGTGAGGTCGGCCATCGCCCGGCCTCTGACGTCCTGGGCCAGGCGCAGCGCGGCGGCGGCCTCGGCCGGCTCCTCCTGGAGTGCGTCGGCGGCGACGTTGAGGTGGACGCCGACGACGGCCAGGGTGTGGGCGACGATGTCGTGCACCTCGCGTGAGACGCGCAGCCGTTCCTCGGCGGCGCGGGCGCGGGCGTCGGCCTCGCGCAGCCGCTCGCGCCGGCGCAGCGAGGCGGCGTAGGCGAGTCCCGCGGCGATGAGTGCCGCCAGCAGCAGCCCCTCGCCGGTGACGTGGATGACGTAACGGACCACGTTCCTGTCGAGGACCCACCGGAAGTCGACGGCGGAGTAGACGAGCTGGGCGACGCCGATGGCGGCCACCCAGCGCACGCGGGGGGTGGCGGCGGCGGTGAAGTAGGCGACCGACGCCGGCCAGATCCAGCCGGCGGGGGATTCCCGGGCGAGATGGTAGACGAAGATCGCGGCGATCGACAGCAGCAGCACGGCCATCGGCCGGCGGCGTCGCAGGAGCAGCAGAGCGCCGAGGAACAGGGCGAGGGGGATCGTGCCCTGCCAGGGTGAGCGCACCCCGGTGGCGAGGGCGACAGCGACGAAGAAGACCACGGTGAGGGCGGCGAGCACGAGGTCGACGATCGTGGCGGAGTGACGGACGGAAGCGGGTGCACGTTGCGGGGACGGTTCGGCCATGCGGGGTCCTTCCTCGGGGAGAAGCGGTGACCGGGAGAGCGGTTACCGGAAGACCGGTTACCGGGAGAGCCGTGACCGGGAGACCGGTGATCTCACGCTAGGGCGGGCCGCGTCCGGGCCGCGTCGTCCGCCGGCCGTCATCCGGGCCTGCACCGTCCGAGGTACGGGCTGCACCGGAGGAAGTATGTTGGGGCCCCGGTGCGCCCGCGCCCTCGCGCCCGTCCCCGCCCTGATCACCTCACGCGCCGTCGGCCCGACCTCTCCGCTATCGTGGAAATATCACCGCTATAGTGGAGGGCGTGGAAGACGACGGAGTTCTCTCCAGCGGTCTGTCGATGGCCGAGCTGGGCTCGCGGATCCGGGCCGAGCGCCACGCCCGCGGGCTGTCCATCGAACGGCTGGCCGAGTCGAGCGGGATCAGCCGGAGCATGGTGTCGGAGGTCGAGCGGGGGGCCAAGACCCCGAGCGTGCTCGTCCTGGACCGGCTGGCCACGGCGCTGGGCACCTCGATCGCGCGGCTGCTGGACGAGCCCGGGCGCCGGACGCCGCGGGTGCTCCGCCGGGCCGAGCAGCGCGTGCTGCGCGACCCGTCCGGATGGGAACGGCGCATCCTGTCTCCCGTGCTGCCGGAGGTGGAGTTCGAGTTCATGCGGACGACCATCGGCCCGGGCGTCGACGCCGGGGAGTTCGCCCCGCACGCGCCGGGATCGCGGGAATACGTGGCCGTCGAGTCCGGCCGGCTGCGGCTCACGCTCAACGACCGGCCGCATGCCCTGCACGCCGGGGATTCGGCCTACTACCCGGGTGACTGCCGCCACGCCTTCGCCAACGACGGCGACACCGACTGTGTGTACTACCTGGCCATGGAGTTGGGCGGCCCCTCGGCCGCGCACCACGGTCCGCGAAAGGGGATGCTCGATGGATGAGCTGCGCCAGGCCGCCGGGAAGGCGGCCGACCTCATGGCCGACCACCTCGGGCACGTCCGCCAGGAGCCGGTCTGGCGGCCGGTGCCGGCCGACGACCGCCTCTGGCTGACCGCCCAGCGGCTGCCCGAGACCGGCCGGGGGCTGGAGGAGCTGGTGGAGGACGTGCGCGGCCGGGTGATGCGCCATCCGATGGGCAACGGGCATCCCCGGTTCTTCGGCTGGGTGAACTCCCCGCCCTCCCCGGCGGGCGTGCTCGTCGAGCCGCTGGCCGCCGCCCTGAATCCGAGCTGCGCGGGCGGCGAGCACGCCGGCCCCCTGCTGGAGCGCACCGTCGTGCGCTGGCTGGCCGACCTCGTCGGCTACCCCCATCCGCCGGGCGGCGGGCTGCTGACCAGCGGAGCGTCCATGGCCACCATCGTCTGCCTGGCCACCGCCCGGCAGCGGGCGGCACGCCAGGACGGATGGGACGCGCGCGAGGAAGGGCTGTCCGGGCGGGCGCCGATGGTCCTGTACGTCTCGGCCGAAGGGCACAGCTGCCTGCGCAAGGCTGCCGAGCTGCTCGGGCTGGGGGCGCGGCAGGTGCGCACGGTGCCGGTCGACGGCGCCTACCGCATGGACGTCCGCGCGCTCCGGTCGATGATCGCCGAGGACCTGTCGGCGGGCCTGCGGCCGTTCTGCGTGGCCGCGAGCGCGGGCACCGTCAACACCGGCGCCGTCGACCCGCTCGACGAGATCGCCGACGTCGCCGCCGAGAACCGGCTGTGGTTCCACATCGACGGCGCCTACGGCGCGCTCGGCGTCCTGGCCGACGGCGCCGCCCCCGGCTACGCGGGGATGGACAGGGCGGACTCGCTGGCGCTGGATCCGCACAAGTGGCTCGGTGTCCCGGTGGGCTGCGGGTGCGCGCTGCTGCGCGACCCGTCGGCGGCCCGTGACGCCTTCAGCCTGGTTCCCGCCTACCTGCAGGACGACAACGCCGACGAGCTCGGCTGGTTCTCCGAGTACGGGACGGAGCAGACACGCCCCTTCCGGGCGCTGAAGACCTGGGCGACGATGTCACATCTCGGCCGGCAGGGCATCACCCGGCTCGTGAACCACACGGTGGGGCTCGCCCGCACCCTGGCCGTCATGGTCGACGACGCCGGCGACTTCGACCTCCTCGCCCCCGTCACCACCTCCATCGCCACGTTCCGGTACCGCCCGGCGCCGGAGGTCACCGGCGACCGGCTCGACGCGCTCAACCGCGCCATCCCCACCGCCGTCCAGCGGCGGGGCAACGCCTTCCTCACCGGCACCCGCCTGGGCACGGACGACGCCCTGCGCGCCTGCATCCTCCACCCGGACACCACCGAGGAGGACCTGGCCGTCCTGCTCGACGAGATCCGCGCGGCCGCGGAAGAGATCGCCTGGTGACCACCCGCGTGCTGGTGCGCGACCTCGGCGGGGTGGCCCGCCGGCACGGATGGCACGCTGTCCGGTCCCGCACGCCGGACACCCTGGCCGACACGCTCGGCGAGCACGCCGCGCCGGAGCCGTCCCCCGCCTGATCACGTGGGACGGCCCGGGGCGCTCAGCGGCCGAGCCGTACGGTGACCGTCTTCGAGCCGCCACCCCGGTCCGCCAGCCGCCCGAAGGCGAGCGTCAGCCCCGACCCGGTCTCGGCGCCCGTCAGGAGCGGGTGGCCGTGGAGCACCTCGGCCACCGGCCGGTCCCAGGTCACGGTCAGCCCGCTCAGCTCGCGCCGGGGGTCCGACACGGTCAGCGTGGCCGTGCCGTCGGCGCGCTCCCTGACGAGGACCGCACACGGGGCGGAGGCGGCCAGGCCGCCGACGGCCCCGTCGTTCCAGAAGTTGACGGCGGTGATCCCGAGCGACGGGACCTGGACGCCCTGCCGGCGGGCGGTGTTGGCGAGCACGCGCGCCCAGCCGGGATCGGCGGCGCGGGCCCGGGTCTCCGCCAGGCCGGCCCCCGGCAGGATCAGGTAGACGTAACCGGCCGAGGCGGGATCGACACCGTGGTCGAGCCAGAGAGTCACGTAGCCGCGGGTCACCGGGTCCGGGCCGCCGGTGCGTTCCTCGCGCAGCGTGCGCAGGCGGGCGCAGGGCAGGACATAGCCGCCGTGCCCCTCCAGGTGCGCCCAGCCCTCGGTGCCGTCCACGGTGAGAGGCGCGTCGGTCCTGCGGTTGTCCACGATGGTCTCGACCGGCACGCCGTCCCCGCCGGTGATCCCGGCGCCCAGGCAGACCACCGCGTCGTCGAGGAAGAACCACGACTTGAAGGCCTCCATCGTGCTCCCGAAGCCGTTCAGGTGCTGGCCGACCGTCGCGTAGGTGCCGTCGGTGGCGCCGCCTACCCAGCGGCCCGGCGGGCAGGTGTCGCCCCACTCCTCACCGGCGCCGTCGGCCAGCCGCCGGGTGGAGACGGTCGTGCCCGGCAGGCGGTAGGGGTCGACGGTGGCCCAGAAGGCGTCGGAATACTGGTCGCCGTGGCCCTCGCCCCACCAGTAGAGCATCCCCGATCCGGTGTGCCAGCCGCGCAGGTTCTCGCCGTTGCCGTACTCGTAGTGGCCGATCCGGTAGGAGGCCATGCTGAGCCCCGCGCACCAGCCCGGCCTGCGATGGACGGCGCGGGCGCTCATCGCCAGCAGCCGGTGCCCGGTGGGTTCGTCGGCCGCGGGGATCGCGTCGTCGTCCAGGACCGCGGCGAGACGGGCGTGGAACCCCAGATCGCTGCCCTCGGCCGCCTTGAGCATGGGCTTGCAGGTGTTCCGCAGCGCCCACCCCTTGACCATGGCCTGCCAGCGGGCCCGCTCGGCGGCGGAGGCCGCCTCCCCCAGCAGCAGGATCGAGGAGGCGATCTCCCGTCCCCTCCTGTGGTCACCGTACGGCTGCCTGCCGATCCCGCGGCCGCTGACGAGGTCCATGCAGAAGCCGTCGTGGACGACCGGCGCGAACGACCTCTCGACGGCGTCGAGAACGATCTGCCTGGCCGGGTCGGTGATCTCCCACGGCGAGCCGCGCAGCACCGCGAACAGCGTCGCGAGCCCGGACAGCAGCACCGCTCCGTATCCGCCCTGGTAGGGGACGGAGGTGTGCTGGAGGAACGAGCCGTCCCGGTAGAGCCCGTCGCCCTCGTGGACGTAGGGGAAGACCGGGGAGAGCGCCGAGGCGGCCAGCGCGGCCTTGCCCGGGTCGGATCCGAGGACGGCGCGCAGCAGCGTCACCGTGCACAGGTCCACCCGGTTGGCCCCGGTGCTGGTGCCGCTGTAGTCGTCCAGGCGGCACTCGGGCAGGAAGTGGTCCACCGCGTCCCGCAGTGCCCTGCTCTGCCGCTCGGCCAGGTGGGGACCGATCAGCACGGCCGCGTCGAGGAGCTTCTTGGGGGCGCCGATCTGCCAGTCCCACCAGTTGCCGGCCGGGTCCGCGCCCGCGGCGTACACGTGCCGCCGGTAGTGGTCGACGCCGGTGGCGACGGCCGCGGCCAGGCCCACGTCGCCGGTCAGGCCGGTCCCCGGCAGGGCGTAGGCGCGGGCCATGGTCCGCAGCCGCGCCGGGGTGCCCGTGAAGGAGGGGAACGCCAGGTCGGGCCAGAGCGAGGCGCCGGTCGGCGCCATGGCGTCCCGGTAGCCGGCCGCCGCCGCCCCCAGCCCCGCCAGCCGGGTCAGGTACGGCTCGGCCGCCGGGTCGAACCCCGACCCGGCCGTCACGTCCCGCCAGCGGCGGCGCAGCAGGGCGAAGGGATCGTCTCCCGCGGGCGCGGCATGCCCCGGGATCAGCGCGCCGGCCGTGGCGGCACCGCTGAGCTGGAGAAATATCCGCCGGGAATATCCATTCACGCGTCGATTATCACGTGAAGATCCAGAGCCTCGTCACCGGTCTCCCCGCCGGACCGGACCGCCCTCCGGCCTGACCCGACCTGGAGATCTCCGGCCTCCTCGGGGACAGGGGCGCCGCGGACACGGACACTAGAATCTGATTCTGTGAAAGACAACAGTGCGTTCTTCGTCCTCAAGAACGACGTGCTCGTCCCCGCCCCCCATGCCTGCAGCCCCTGGTCACCGGACATGCTGCACGGCCGGCTGCTCGGCGGCCTGGCCGCGAGGGCGATCGAGGCGGAGCACGGCGATCCGGATCTCCACTTCGCCCGGCTGACCGTCGACCTGTTCCGCAACAGCCCGCTCCTGCCGCTGAGCGTGGACACGGTCCGGGTGCGGGAGGGCCGCAGGATCCGGGTGGCCGACGCCACCGTGCGGAGCGAGCAGGGCGTGGTCGCACGGGCCAGTGCCGTGCTCCTGCGCGGGAGCGGGCAGCCGGCGGGCGAGACGTGGTCCACCCCGGCCTGGGACGCGCCCTCCCCCGCGGAGCTCGGCCCGCCCCCGCCGGACGCCGTGGCGCTGCCGTTCGACCTCTGGCGGCTGACCGACTGGGCCGAGGCCGGCCCCAACCGGGTCTGGCTCAGGGAGACCCATCCGCTGGTCGAGGGTGAGGCGGTGTCGCCGTTCGTGCGCGCCGCACTGGTCGCCGACTTCGCCAGCCCGCTGAGCAACTCCGGTACGGCGGGCCTGCACTTCATCAACGCCGACTACACCCTCACCCTCAGCCGCCCGCCGGTCGGCGAGGAGTTGGGCATGGAGTCGAGCGGCCACCTGAGCGACGGAGGCATCGCGACCGGCCACTGCACGCTGCACGACGCCTCGGGCCCGGTCGGCTACTGCCTGGTGACCGCCGTGGTCAACCCGGGAAGCGTCCTCGGCCGCCAAGAAGCGGGCTGAGGACGTGGAGCCGGCCGCCGCCCACCCGCCCTGGCCGCGCCGCCGGTCGAGCCCCCGGGGCACCGGACGGGCGGCCCCCGGATCCGGCGCACCCGCCGGCCGCGCCGCCTAGTCTGGAGCCGTGCGGGGATTACTGCTGCGTCTGTCGACTCTGGACGCCGACGCGGAGAGTGCCGTCCGCGTCATCGCCTACTTCGACTCACTGGTGCAGAACCACGCGAGTGTCCCGGTGCTCCTGCAGGCGACGGCACGGCTGACGCAGTGCCCCGTGGGTCTCGTCGACGCGGTCACGGGCAGGCGGCTGCGGGTCTCCCCCGGCGGGGACGCCGAGCGGTCCGGGGCTCCTCCCGAGTCGGCGGCCGACCGACCGCTCGGCTCGTCCCTCGGCGCCGTGTGGATGGAGCGCGGGGGCCGGGCCCACGGGCTCGACGAGATCGTGCTGGAGCGCTTCGCCGTGGCGGCGGAGATCACGCTTGAGCGGGCCGCCGCCCTGGCGCAGGCGGGCAACGATCCGGCCCTGGTGGAGCTGGCCCTGTCGGCCGACGCCTGCGAGGCCGAGCGGGCACGGGCGCTGCGCCTGCTCGGCTTCGGGCCCGCCGCCCGGCTCCAGGTGCTCGCCGCTCCGGCCGGCGACGGGGACGCCCTCGCCGTCCACCTGCGCGCCACCGACCACCACGTCCGGACGGCCACGGTGGGCGACATCGCGGCGGTGCTGGTGAGCCCCTGCGTGGACGGGCTCCCCGGGACGTGGCGCGCCGGCGTCGGGCCGTCGGTGAACGGGACGGACGTCGCCGCCTCCTGGGCCGGCGCGCGGACCGCGCTGCGCTTCACCGGCCCGCACCCCGCGGACCGGGTGGTGAGCTGGGCCGATCTCGGAGCGCTCGCCCTCTTCGCGACCCACGTGCCGGACGAGGCCATCTCCGGCCTCGCCGACGTGCGCGCCGTCGAGGAGCTCTCCCGCCGGCCGTACGGCGCGGAGGCGCTGGACGCCGTGCGGGCCCTGTGCGCCGAGGGGTCGGTGCGCCGGGCGGCCGCCGCCGTGCACCTGCACCACAGCTCGCTGGCGGCGCGCCTCGCGCGCGCCGAGGCCGTCCTCGGCTTCTCCCTGGCCGGCCCCGCCGGACGCCTCCGGGCGCACCTGGCCCTCCAACTCGTACGGCTGCGCGCGGATGTCAGCGGAGCAGGGCCCGGCGGAGCGCCACCATCCGCTCGGCGACGGCCCGGCGGCTGATCTCCACGTCGGGCAGCACCATGTCGAAGCCGTGGAAGGCCCCCGGATACAGGTGGAACTCGGTGGAGACACCCGCCCGCACCAGCCGCTGGGCGTAGTCGATGCACTCGTCCCTGAAGACCTCCAGCTCGCCGACGTCGACGTAGGCCGGCGGCAGGCCTGACAGGTCGGTCGCCCTGGCGGGCGCGGCGTACGGTGACACCCCGTCGGTGCCGGCGTCGTCGCCCAGCAGCGAGGCCCAGCCGAGGAGGTTGGCGGCCCTGTCCCAGACCACCGCCTCGGTGAACTCGTGGCTGGACGGCGTGGTGTTGCGGTCGTCGAGCATCGGGCAGATCAGCAGTTGGAAGGCCAGCGCGGGACCGCCCCGGTCGCGGGCCAGCAGCACGGTCCCCGCGGCGAGGCCGCCTCCGGCGCTGACCCCGGCCACCGCGAGGCGCTCGGGATCGATGCCGAGCTCGGCGGCGTTCTTGGCGGTCCAGAGCAGACCGGCGTAGCAGTCCTCCACCGGCGCCGGGTGCGGGTGCTCCGGCGCGAGGCGGTATTCGACCGAGACGACCACGCACCCCACCTGGACGGCGTAGTCCACCAGCCACGGGTCCTCCGCCTCCAGGTTGCCGAACATCATGCCGCCGCCGTGGATCCAGTAGATCCCCGGGACCGCTCCCCGCTGCCCGGCAGGACGGTAGATCCGCAGCCGGAGGTCGGGAGCGCCCTCCGGGCCCGGCACCGTCCGGTCCTCGATCGCCACCTGTCCGTCCAGCTCCAGGGGGGCCATCGCCGCGAACGCCGCCTCCACCTGGACGCGGAGACCGGGCACGTCCTCCGGCCGCATGCCGCGCAGGTCGGACACCGGGAGCGGGCCCGCCCCGAGGGCCTCGGCCAGTCCGGGATCGATGTTCGGATGAAGCGCCATGTCACTCACCTCTGGATTGGTCACCTACGGGAAGACGGCATGCCGTACGCGCGATCGGTCCTGCCCAGAGCATGCGTGAGCCCACGGCCGTCCCACAACCGCAACATGGCCGCGATGAGCGGGCACTTGACCGCCAGTCGGCGGCCGTCCACCCCTATCCGGCCGGCGCGGGCCGGGAGGCCCCCTCTCCGGGCCAGTGGGTGGCCGTCCCCGATCGGTGGGTGACCGTCCCTGATCGGCAGGTGATCGTTCCTGGTCGGCAGGTGACCGTCCCTGGTCGTTAGGTGACCGTCCCTGATCGGTGGGTGGCCGGACGGTCAGACCTCCGCCTCGGCCTCCGCGAGGGGACGGCCGCTCCGGCCCGCCGCGGGGCGCAGGGCCCCGGCGAGGAGGGCCCCCGTCAGGGTGACGGCCGCCAGGAGGCCGAAAGTGGTGGGCAGCGAGGTCGCGTCGGCTATCCAGCCGATCACGGCGGGGGCCACGAGCCCGGACAGATAGGTGATCGTCGCGACCCCCGCGATCCCCAGGCTGGGCGTCGCGGTGGCGTTGCCCCCGGCGGTGAAGCACAGCGGCACGATCACCGCCACGCCCAGTCCGACCAGGGCGAAGCCGATGATCCCCAGCAGCGGCGTGCGGGCCGCGACGATCACGATCCCGCCGGCGGTGGCGATCAGGCCGCCGGCGCGGACGGTCACGACCGGTCCGAGCCTGCGGACGATCAGGTCTCCGGACAGCCGGGTGACCGCCATGGCCAGCGCGAAGATCGCGTAGCTGGCGGCGGCGACGCCGGGACCGGCGCCGGTGACGTCCTTGACGTAGACGGCGGCCCAGTTCACGCTGGCGCCCTCGGCGATGGTGGCGCAGAACCCGACGGCCCCGATGGCGAGGATCGCCCGCGGGGGCACGGCGAACCGGGGTGGCGCCTGCTCACCGGGCTCGGGCCGGGTGTCGAGCAGGCCGCGGCCGGCCACGGCGCCGACGGCCAGAAGCACCAGCGCCGCGACCGAGTGGTGGACGCGCGCGTCGAGCCCGGCCTGCGCCGCGACCACCCCGATCCCGGCGCCGGTCAGGCTGCCCACGCTCCATATGCCGTGCAGGCCGGAGATGATCGAGCGCTCCAGGCGCCGTTCGACGAGCACTCCTTGGGCGTTCATCGCGACGTCGCTCATGCCGGCCGCCGCGCCGTAGACAAGGAACGCGGCGCACAGCCAGGGCAGGCCGGGAGAGAGCGTGGGGAGGGCCAGCGCCGCGCAGAACAGGGCGATCAGGACCCGGGTGGCGGCGCGCCCCCCGTAGTGGTGGACCAGGCGCCCGGCCATCGGCATGGCGACGAAGGCGCCCAGGGCGGAGGAGAACAGGGCCACGCCCAGGGCGGCGGGCCCCAGCTGGAGGTGCTCCTGCAGCCACGGGATGCGGGTCGCCAGGTTTCCCGAGACCACGCCGTGGGTGGCGAACACCGCCGAGATCGCGATGCGCGCACGTTGATTGTCGCTGTGCATGATGCTAGAAATTAACAGGAAGGCTCCCTGATTAAAAGAGGACAGATGAGGACCGCGACCCCGCAGATGGCTCGGGCGATCAATGACCGCCTCGCCCTCGACCTGCTGCTGGAACACGGCGCCCTGACCGCTCCCCAGCTACGCGCGCTCACCGGCCTGTCCCGCCCGACGGTGTCGGACCTCATCGAGCGCCTGCAGGTGAACGGGCTGATCTCGGTCGTCGGCGAGAGTGGCGGGGACCGGCGGGGACCCAACGCCCGCGTCTACGGCATCGTCGCCGACCGCGCCCACGTGGCCGGGGTCGACGTGCGGCGCGACATGGTCAACGTGACCGTCGCCGACCTCACCGGCCGGACCCTCGGCTCCGCCACCCACCCGCTGGCGGGCGCGGGCCCGTCCGAGGCCGGACGCCCCGCGGGGGCGACGTCCGCCACGGAGGGCGGGCGCTCCGGGGAGCCCGGCGACGACCTGGTCAAGATCATCACCCGGACCGTCGCGGAGGCGGCGGGCGGCCGGAAGGTGCACGCGGTCGTCGTGGGCGCCCCGGGAATGGTGAACCCGCGGAGCGGGGAGCTGGCCACCGGCAACGGCGTGCCCGGCTGGCGGCCGAACCTGCTGCAGGCCCTGCGCCACCGGATCGACGCGCAGGTCACCCTGGAGAACGAGGTCAACCTCGCCGCCGTCGCCGAGCACCGCTCCGGATCCGCCCGGGGACGCAAGGACTCCGTCCTGCTCTGGCTGGACGACGGTGTGGGCGCGGCGGTCACCCTCGACGGAAGGCTGCGCAGGGGAGCCTCGGGGGCCGCGGGCGAGGTCGGCACCCTCGGCCTGCGGGGCGGGGCGTTCTGCGATCTGGTGAGCGCCGAGTTCATCACCGGGCTCGACGACGACTCCCTCGCGGCGAGGATCGCCGAGGGGGCCTTCGCCTCGGTGGCGGTCCTGGACCCCGGGCTCGTCATCCTGGGCGGGAAGACGGGCCGCTCCGGCGGAGACGCGCTGGCCGCGCGGGTCAGCGAGCACCTGGCCGCGCTCTCCCCCGTCCCGACCCAGGTCCGCGCGAGCACGGTGGAGGGCAACGCGATCCTTCACGGAGCCCTGTTCACGGCCCTGTCCATCGCCCACCGGGACCTCTTCGGCGAGGTGCCCGCCTAGCGGGCCGACAGACCGTCACGCCGCTGCGGGATCCGATCCCTCAGGAGACGCGGATCGCCCGGCGCGGGGTGCGCTTGGCCGTACGGGGGCCGGTCGTACTGAGCCCGGCTGTGGGTGCGCCCGGCCGTACGGGGCCGGCCGCACGGGGCCTGGCCCGCGATCTCCGGTGCGCTCCTAGGCGGCCTCAAGCGCCTCGGCGACGGAGGGGAACACCTCGAACACCTGGGTCAGGCCGGCGAGGTTGAGCCGTCGCGCGAGGTTCCCCTGGATGCCGGTGATGATGAACCGGACTCCCTCGACCTGGCCGTGGTGGCGCGCCTGGAGCAGCTCGCCTATCCCCGAGGAGTCGCAGAAGGTGAGGTCCGAGAGGTCGAGGATGAGGGTCGGCGACTGCAGGGCCTTCCACGCCCGATCCATCTCCGCCCGTAACACCGGGGTGTGATAGTGGTCCAGCTCACCGCTGGCCTGCACGACGAGCGTCGTGCCGTGCAGCCCGGACGTGGCGGTGAAACTCGACTCCGGTTCTTTTCCCACGAACATGATCAACCCTCTACCCCGGCCTCTCCCAGCCATCCAACTTTCCCACATGGGACAAATGCCTCTGCCAGGCCGGGCGCGCGGGCTCCCCGTCCCCGCACCCCGGCCCGCCGGAGCTCGGCCCCCGGTAGCGGACGCGCTGACCACACCCTCCGTCGTGCCCGGCGACACCCCACCCTGAGCCTGCGGGATCTCCGCTCCACGGCAGCCCGCGTGCCTGCGAGGACCGGAGCCTCTCTTCTCCCTCACCTGTCTGAGGTGCCCAGGACACACGGGACTATTCCGGCACCGACCTGTGATCCCGGCGACAGGTCTCCGGGGCGGACGGGCGGGCAGACTGGGAGGATGGCCGGGATGGGAAAGCCGTGGCTGGCGGCGGTCGCGCTCATCGGGATGTCTCTTGCGGCCGGGTGCGGCCCGGACCGCACGGCGGCGCCCGCGCCGGGGACGGCCCCCACGTTCTCGCGGAGCCCCACGCCCCCGCGGACCCCGGCGCTCTCGCGGACCCCCGCGCCGGGCCGCACGGGATCCGTGAGCCCCGCGCCGAGCGGCGCGGCCACCGGGCCGGTCACCGCCTCGGCCGCGTGGGCCACCGCCGAGGGCGCCGAACTGCCGGGGAGCTCCGCGCTGCTCGACGTGGCGGCGACCGGGCCCCGTGACGCCTGGGCCGTCGGGTTCAAGAACAGCGCCGAGGACCGGGAGGGCACGCCCGCCGCGCTCCGGTGGGACGGGAGCCGCTGGCGCGAGGTGCCGCTGGCGGGGGACGACCTCTACCGCCTTGAGGGGGTCAGCGCGGCCGGGCCGGATGACGTGTGGGTGGTGGGCAACGGCGGGAGCGCCTCCGCCGCGCACTGGGACGGGCGGCGCTGGGCCTGGGAGAGACCCTTCGGGGTGGCGGACGACTACCGGATGGCGGACGTCGCGACAGCCGGCGGCACGGCGTGGTTCGCCGCGAACGGCCCGTCGAAGGCGGTGGTCCTGGAGTGGGCCGGCGGGGGCTTCCGCAACGTGCTGAGCACCGGCGGCGCCCTCAGGGCGGTCACCGCCAAGGACGGGCACGTCTGGGTGGCCGGTTCGAGCGAGCGGAACACACCGCTGATCTTGCATGGCACCGCCGGCGGCGGATGGGAGACCGCTCGGACGCCCGAGATCCCCGGGGGCCGGCTCAACCGGGTCTGGCAGATCTCGCCGTCCGAGGTGTGGGCGGTCGGGGAGGTCGTCACCGGTCCCGGCGAGCGCGCGGGACAGCCGCTGGTCCTGCGCTGGGACGGGTCGAGCTGGAGCCGGGTGGAGGTGCCGGTCCGCCTCGGCGCCCTGCACGGCGTCACCGCCTCCGGGCCGGGCGACCTGTGGATCAGCGGGGTCGACGCCGACCATTCGGGGCAGGTGCTCTTCCTCCGCTTCGACGGCGCGAGGTGGTCGCGCGAGTATGGTCCGCTGCTGCGGGCCCACGACGACGACCAGCAGTACGCGGAGACCGACGACGTCAACCGCACCGGCATCGCCCGGGTGCCGGGCACCGGGGCGCTGTGGACGGTGGGGTCGGTCGGCGTCGGCGACGACGAGGAGGACTTCGTGCTCCGGCGCTGAGGCCGCCGGACCTCCCGCCGGCCCACGGCGCGGCCGTCGGGAGAGGCGCGTAACTGTCGGTGGGCTGGCGTAGTCTCTCTCAAACTCCAACAAAAAGGAGTAAGAGATGAAAAGGGTCCGAATCGTCCATACGCCCCGCCCGCCCCGTAAGCCCGCCCCGCTCGACCTGCGCACGCCCTCAGGACGGACTCTCCCCTTCTGAGACGCCCCCGGGACCACCGTCCCCTCCCAGCAGGAACAGCCGGTTCACGGACCAGAGAACCACACCCACGGCCACCAGCACGCCCGCGCGGAGGTAGACGTCGCCGTCGCGGCCCGTGACCGGCAGCACCAGAACCAGGCAGACCAGCGCGCCCACCACGGGCATCCAGCTCGGCGCCCGGTAGTGGTCGTGCTCCACGCGGTCCTTACGGAGGACCAGCACGGCCACGTTGACCAGGGTGAACACGCACAGCAGCAGGAGCACCGTCGTGTCGGCGAGGCTGCTCACGTCGCCGGTGGCGACCAGCACCGCCGCGATGCCGACGGTGAACACGATGGCCACCCACGGGGTGGACCTCGTGGGATGGACCGCCGCGAAGACCTTCGGCACGATCCCCTCGCGCGCCATGCCGTACACCAGGCGTGAGGCCATGAGCATGTTGATCAGCGCGGTGTTGCCCACCGCGAGCAGCGCGATGAGCGCGAACAGCTTGGGCGGGAAGGCCGGCCCCGCGACCTTGACGACCTCCAGCAGCGGGCCGGAGGAGTCCGTCAGCGTCTCGGTGTCGACCAGCATGGTCGCGGTGAACGCCACCGCCATGTAGGTCGTCGCGGCCACGACCAGGCCCCCGAAGAGCGCCCGGGGATAGTCGCGCTGCGGGTCCTTGGACTCCTCGGCGAGGTTGACCGAGTCCTCGAAGCCGAGCAGCGCGTAGAAGGCCAGGGCGGTGCCGCCCAGGACGCCGAGGAACGCGCCGTTGGCCGGGTGGAACGACAGGGCCCTGGCGGGCTCGCCGTCTCCGGACAGCAGCGCGTGGACCCCGATCGCGATGACGACCAGCAGGCCGAACGCCTCGATGACCGTCAGGACGACGTTGACCTTGACGGACTCGGAGATCCCGGCGAAGTTCACCAGCGTCACGAGGCCCAGGAAGATGAACGCGCCGACGACCACCGGCAGCGTGACGAACTCGCCCAGGTATCGGCCGCCGAACGCCCGGGCCGCGGCGCTCGCCGAGGTGATCCCGCTCATCAGCACGGCGAAGGCCACGACAAACGTGACAAAAGGAATATTGAACGCTTTATTTGCATACAGCGCAGCTCCGGCGGCCTGCGGATATTTCCCGACAAGCTCGGCGTAGGCGGACGCCGTCAGCGCGGCCAGCACGAAGGCGATGAGGAAGGGCAGCCACAGCACCCCGCCGACATAGCCGGCCACCTTCCCGACCAGGGCGTATATCCCCGCGCCGAGGATGTCGCCTACCACGAACAGCAGCAGGGCCCTGCGCCCGATCACCCGCTTGAGCGAGTGCTGGGGTGGACCAGAACCAATGATCGCCTCAGCCATGCACTTCCCTTACCCAACGCGACGCGATAATCACCCTCCGTAATGTTGGTCTGTTTCTGTTAGCGGCATGAAAGTGATCCGCAAGGATGGCTCCCTAGTGTCTCGTCCGTCACAAGAAGCAATGAAAGGCAGAAATGCGTAGCCCCCTCTTCTCCCGCCGGATCGCCGCCACCCTCGCGGGAGCCGCTCTCATCTCCCTCACCGCCGCCTGCGGTGGGTCCGGCAATGCCGCACTCTGCACCGAGGCGACGAAGCTGATGACCGACTACGGCTCGTCCGTGGCCTCCTTCGGCACCGACCTCAGCAAGTACAACGAGGCGAACCAGAAGCTCGCCGACAGCCTCAAGGCTCTGGCCGGCAAGGCCGACGGCGAGCTGGCCTCGGCGCTCAACGACTTCTCCGCCACCTGGGCCTCCTTCAAGGTCGACGAGAAGGACCCGGCCGCGTCCGCCGCGGCCCTCCAGGACATCGGCAAGAAGACCCAGGAGGCGGCCGCCAAGCTCGGCAGCGCCTGCGCCTAGCGGAGCCCGTGCCTCCTCGGAAGAGGAGGCACTCTTGGCACGGCCGTCGCTCCGCCTGCGGGGGGCAGCGCGGCGCGACGGCCGTGCCGGACGTCCTCGGAGCCCC